>JAIEQT010000245.1 GCA_019747455.1 Chitinophagaceae bacterium
TTTATCCCGGCTTCAAAAACCAGGCATAGTAAACCTTCCGGCATATTGATAGCTATAAACCCTTTCTCCGGTTTTTTGATATCGATACCTTCTTCAACTGTTATATTGATGACCTGGCTTGTATTCGAAACCTTTAGAAAAGGTTCTTTTTGTGATGTATGAAATATACCTAATGCCTCAAATTCGTGACCATTAAAGGGGAATTTAGAAAAATGACTGATATAAATTTCTCCATTTTTTATGAGTCCGTTTTTACTCGATTCGTGTAACGCTGTTGCGATAGCTTTACCAGCATTATCAAATGGTTCTCTTTTATTGAAAAATGATGACAAGATAATATTCAATGGATTATTTTCTTCAGCCAATAAATACTGCTCAGCTTCATTAAAAGGCTTAAGAAAGAAACTCAATAAAACGCCACGCAACCATTCATCGGAAAGGGAATGTGTTTTTTCAGATAAAAAAAGGCTCCCTCCTTGAGCAGCATAGCCTGCACGATGAACAGCCAGTTCGTTCATGTCAATACTCGAAAAATTAATCGTCATGTATCGAAGATAAATCTGTTCGATCATATCAGCGCTGATAAATTTCAATCATAACTCCATTAGGAGCTAAGAGGGTCATGGCTGTTACCTTACCTAAAATAGCATCTTCATGTATAATTGGATTTTGTAAAACACGAAGTCTTTTTTCTTTTGATCTTTCTAATACTTCTAGGATATTTTTGGTTTCAAAACTATACATACCAATACCCCGGTTTGGTATTTGTGCCGGTGTATTACTTTGGATTTTCTTACCATCGGCAAAATCCATTAATAGTATGTGTCCGCTTCGGGCCCCTTTGGCATACATTATACTAAACCTGAAAGGTACGCCTGATTCAATACCTAGTGCCGAGCCTTCACTGGTTTTCCACTCATTATCGCGTCGCATTTCCCAGCCTAAAACATAGGTATAGAATTGAATCATTGGGTTGCTCATACCGGTAACAATCTGTGCTGAATAGCCGGGTCCACCTTTTAAAGTGACCGAGTCGTAAGGAGCTAGCTGGGGCATCCCATTTCCTCTTTCTATTCCTACCACATGCACGAATTCCGGAGCCTTGTAAATAGTTTCCAAGTACTTATACTTAGTTCCATCCGGCTTACTAAGCATAGCCGCCTGCATAGGTGCCATGGTTGTAAAGCCCAGCTCGCGTAACTCTTTATCTAATTTCTCTTGATTGGCATTCGGAAAGCCCAATGTAAAGGGGCCCATTTCTCGGGCATTGTAGGTTTTATGGATCAAAGGATTATTCTTACTTACCAATAGCACCCGTATTTTAATATTTTCCGGTACTTGCTTCCGCTCCAATAAATACAACTTATAATTACCACTAATATCAAATAGCCGCTTCTGCATTTTTTCTTGTTCCTTGGTAAGTGTAAATGGCCCGCTTAGTTGCATACCCATCCCTTTTACGTAAAACAGTTCTAAACTGTCTAAATAAGCGGTACAAATAGTAACCATTTTTAAGGGGCCGCAAAGCGCATCCGCTTCAGCTGATTCGGGTTCAGAAATATCCTTAAGTGCACCAGGTTTTTGTGCATGTAATGATACCATGATAACAAAAAGTAATAAGCCGATTAAGCATTTTTTCACAGCAGTAATTTTGTGGTTGAATCTACAAAAATTAGTTAACTTCATTAACTATTTTATGGAAGGGAAAAAAATAATTATTGAGGAACAAGGGCTAAGAGATGGTATGCAAACCCTGGCAGTTGTTGTTCCGGTTGAAAAAAAGCTGGCTTATATAAGTCAGCTTATTGCTGCCGGTGTAAAACGTATTCAGGTAGCCAGCTTCGTTCATCCCAAATTAGTGCCGCAAATGGCCGATGCTGAAGCTGTTTGTGCAGGGTTACCCTCTGAGCCAGGTGTTGTTTTTAGCGGGTTAGTACTCAACCTGAAAGGAATAGAAAGAGCCGCCAAAGCTGGTCTGAAACATGTATCTATTTCCCTTTCTGCCAGCGATACACATAGTCGTAAAAATACGAATAAATCTATTGAGGATGCTAAAGTAGCGTTTGCAGAAATGGTAAAAGTAGCCCAACAGGAAAAAATAACAGTACGTGGCGGCATTCAATGTGCCTTTGGCTGCCGGTATGAAGGAAAAATAGAGGAGCTTTTGGTATATGATTTAGTGCAGCATCATATCAATTGTGGAGTAGATGAACTGGCACTTGCTGATTCTACAGGTATGGGCAACCCCACTCAGATTCATAGAATGATGCAAATCGTAAAAGCCATATCTGCCGACATGCCAATTGCCCTTCACTTACATAATACTGAAAATAAAGGATACGCAAATTTACTGGCAGCTATTGATGCCGGCATTTATCAGTTCGATACAGCTTTTGGCGGCTTAGGTGGCTGTCCGTTTATTCAAGGTGCTACCGGGAATATTGCTACAGAAGATACCGTACACATGCTTCATCAAATGGGACATACAACAGGTATTGATATACATAAGGTAGCATGGGTTAGTAAGGATATGGAAAAGCAACTTGGAATGCCTCTGCCGGGATTAATTTATTCTTTGTTAGATAGAGCAGATATAAAAATGATATGATCATGCCGCAAACAATTGCTGAAAAAATATTATCCAATCATGCCGGCAAAAAAGTATATGCAGGTGAGCTTTGTATTGTACCGGTTGATGGATGCATGGCCACCGATACTACAGCACCCTTAGCTATAAAGGCTTTTAAAGAAATGGGCGGAACCAACCTCGCTGATAAAAATAAGTTTCATCTCATTATTGATCATGCGGCACCGGCCCCCAATGAACGTATTGCCAACCTACATACGCTTATGCGAAATTTTGCTGTTGCGCAAGGATGTTCATTATATGATATTGGGAGCGGCATTTGTCACCAAGTTATGGTTGATAATCACAAAGTAAGACCGGGAGATATTTTTATGGGGGCG
>JAIEQT010000382.1 GCA_019747455.1 Chitinophagaceae bacterium
GTAAGAAATCCTTATTCCGCGCATCGTTCGTATAACCAATTTTTGTTCCCAGATTTGAAATACTCAAACCTGCCGTAAAGCCTGCATCATCTGTATTTCTGCCATTATAGAATAAAGAAATATCACCGGCAACTGCATTACCGGCGCGGTATACAACTCCGGTACCCACATCACCGGTAACTAATCTGGAATTAATATAACGCAAGGCAACAGCTACACTTAATTTTTCACTTAACGCACGGGTATATCCTCCATCGATAGAGAACTCACTGGGACGAACCGTATTCAGTACATTTCCGGAGAAATCGGTAAGCTGAATATTTCCCAAACTAAAAAAACGCAAAGAACTGGAGATAGCACTTGTTTCATCCAGCTTATGATAGGCTGCCATGCTTGCTAAATACACATCATTCAATCCTAAGTCGCGCAACCAGGGCGTATAGTTTAGCGCAATGCCGGTACGTTTTTTTGCAAAAATCACTTTCGATAAATTCCAAAAAGCCGCATTAGCTTCAGGAGCCGTAGCAATAGCGGCATCGCCCATACCACCGGCACGAGCATCGGGTGATATCCGTAAAAACGGAACAGCGGTAGAAACAATATTGATGGAATCGGTTTGGGCTTCCGCCACAATGGAGGCACACACAAAAGAAGCAACTGCAAGTATTTTCTTCATACGATTTGTTTGAGTCAATGGTCAATGGTCAGTAGTCAATGGGTTACGTAGTTAATAGAAGTAAGTTATTTTCCTTCTAATGACTATTGACGAATGACTAATGACTGTAAGTAGAGTTCAAACCATGCAGAGTTGTTTATTGAAGCAGTAAACGTTGGGCGAGTTGTTTTTGTTGCCCTGCTGCTTGTACAATAATACGATAAAAATACATTCCGCGGCCTAATTTTCTTCCATTATCGGTATCCCCTTGCCAGTAAAGAGAAGCCACACGAGTGCCATTGCTGTTAAGGGTTTGGGTTATTTTCTTTACCAATTGTCCGGCGGTATTCACGATCTGTATTTCTACCTCCAAATTGGTATTCGGTTGATTATGCTCAAAAGAAAAAGTAGTACCCGTATTGAATGGGTTGGGGAAATTCCGTAATTCCCTGATTTCCAGTTTTTCTTGCGGCAACACCAAAAAAGAAAGCGTTGCTTCATTAGCATTATTCACCAAATCCCAGGCTTTGAGTGTAAGGGTATGCATACCCTTTGTTAGCGTGGGTAGTTGGAAACGAATCCGTCCTTTTTGATAACTATCTATATCAGCTGTATAAAAACTATTTAGCACAATACGGTTGCGCGTATCACCATCAATCGTAAGAACAATATCATGCCCGATACTATTGCCTGTGGCATTGATCCCTGAACTATCCGAAAGGGTAGCTATCAGTAAAGGGTTTTCATTAGATAATCCGCCCGGTTTAAATAAACTATCATGCAGGAATAACTGAATATCCGGTCCACGGGTATCATTACTATTCAAAGCACTGGTATTACTGATATTAATCGTGTTTGCAGATCCCGCGTCCGTATTGTTGCTAGCAGTAGCGTAAGCACTTATCAATCCGTTCCCCGTGCCATAACGAATATCTTTTGGTAAGATGAATTGAATACGGAATTGTCCGTTTTGAACGGTTGCTTGTCCATTAAAAAGTTTTGTATCCTGTACCGTAAAATTTACTTTATTACTGCCTGCTGTATTGGCTAGGGTTTGCTGTTGTTGCGGCTTATCGTAAATGGTAAGTTCTACAATGCCCTGGAAGTTTTGTTGGATACTATTGTTCGTATTTACAATGCTACCGGTAAGGGTATATTTCACACCCGACCGCAAACTATCGCTGCTATTATATCCTAGCCCATTTAGTGTTTGTAGTTGAATCGAATATTGTGGGTTAGCGAGCTTCATCGCCGGATCTCCCAGTAAAGCAAATTTTCTGCTATTCAATGCATCCGTTGTTTGGATGATGGTATTATTTTTTGCCATACGCACCGCCTCACCGATAGATAGGTATTGACCATTTTGTTTGGTAAACTGTTGCTCAATAAAATTTTTATTGAGTGTAAGATTACTGGCCGCAACCACGGCACGGGTAGTGGTAAGTAAGCCAACAGCGCCATTTTCAGTATTATAGAGTAAGGCTTCTCCCAGCGATTTCTTTGTAGGATCGTCGTAGGGAGCAAAATCGCAACTGGCGGTAACAAAAAGCGGAAGCTTATTTTTATTGTTTAATCTGTTTAGTTCGGTATTGCTGAATACAGCTTCTTGTGCGAGACGTTGATCATTACCATGGCCGCTGTAATTCGCTACTAAGGCGCCTTGAAGCAAACCGTTTACCAATGCTTCGTTGGCAGCAGGATAAGTGGCACCACCGCCTCCGGCAACAAGCGGAAAAGCATCCAGATATATTTTTTGTGTATGTAAAAAAGGGTTAGCGTTTTGGATGCTCTGCGCAATTGTTTCTGCATCGGTGAGGTGTAAATTATTATCCTGATCATCGGCAATAACAATGAGTTCTTTTTTCCAATTACCAACGGTATTGTTGCTATGATAATGGATAATTTTATTCACCATCATCATGGCTTCGGTATGTGTAGATACAGGGAAACGACCTACACTAATAGTACTATTAGAGGTACCTGTATTGATATTGTCGGTGTTGCCTAAAACAGTAAAATAGTCATCCGAAGTTATACTGGTAAGCTGATTAAATGATGATGTACTTTGCCATCCCGGAACCAAATTTGTATTATTCGAAATTCTATTTTTTGGATCGAAGGAAGATTTGCCAAATAGAATAATGTATGGTGGGTAATTCGATAAAAATTGATTTCTATCGTAAACCATTTTTACAAAATCTCTGATAGCTGTTGGATCGGGTTGACCGCTTCCAAACTCATTATAAACAAGTGGTGTTGTAATAACCCAATCTATCAAGCCATATTTTTGTTGATGAAAATTGGCCAAGGCGTTTGC
>JAIEQT010000560.1 GCA_019747455.1 Chitinophagaceae bacterium
GGAAAATATCTCCCTGCTAAAATTGGCTACAGCCATCCGCTGTAGCCACACCTTCACCATACTTAAACCATCAGTGAGTGATCACATTTTATTTTATCAGAAAAGTGCTCGCCGCTGAATTGATTGAGCCACTATAGGAAGCATGACACCCTACTACAGCAACTGCTAATAACACGGCAGCCAGGATAGCAGACCCTTTTTTGTATATTTGTTTCATGATGAACCCCTTCTTATCGATATCTCGATTCATATACCTCATTTACAGTGTAGCGCATTTTCATCAGAATTGAGTATTTATTATCCATAATAACTGTTCATTTTGCTACGCTGGAAGAAAAAGTTCATTAAAACAATAGCTTAGATATTATTCACTTATTATTGCTCTTCTGCCGCTAAAATAACTAAATTCTGCACGGCACTCATAGGCAATCCTGTAATTTTAGCGATGAGGGTCTTTTCTATGCCCTCTTTAATCATTTGCATGGCTGTTTTTTCTATCCCTGTTTGAATCCCTTCTTGGATGCCTTCCTGAAAAGCCTCTCGTTTAGTCGCTTCTAATAAATTCATAACAACTCCTTGATATTTTGGTGAAAAGCTTTGCTTAACAGCGATCCAATATAACCGAGTTTCCTGAGTATGTGGATCAATACAAGAGCTAAGATATTTTAGCACAGTGCTTAATGTTTCGCTATGCACCTCTATACCGCAAGATTGAAATAAAGCATCTAATAGCTTTACCTTACATTCAATTTCTTGTATGCTTTTTGTTCTGCGCATACTGGCTAGCATAAGATTGCATAGATGTGTGCGCCTTAAATCAGCTTCGTCCATTTGCGCCACCTCTAAAATGGCAAAAGGTTCAAAAAATACGGCTTGCACAAAGGTGGATAAATCACCAAATAAACTGAAAAAACTTCTGTAGGTATTCCAGGCCACAGCACCATTATACACGACCAATGGGTACACAAAAGGTAATGGGAAAGGCGAATGCCTATGATCGATTAAGTATCGTTTTAAAAATTGCATAATATAGTAAATCAATCTAAAAGGCATCTCTGGATCGGGTGTACTTTGATGTTCGCATAAAGTATATAAAAACCCCGCTTCATTCGCACTCGCTCTCTTCACTGAGAATAATACATCACTTTCATACTCATATAAATTTTCATCTATAAAAGAACAATCTTCTAACTTAATTGTGGATAGATCGACAAGATTTAGTATTTCTTGAGGCAAGTGCGTTGCAAAAAAGTCGCTTGCCAATGCAGTGTTTTTCATCATACGTTTGAAAAAAGCGTCGTGTTTCGAACGTATACGCATTTTATTTCCCCTTAAATATACCAACTATAAAAGCAAATTTAGGGGGGGGGTTTTTATACTTTACTCTATTTAAAAATAAAATGCAAAATTAATTATTCAAAGGCAATAGTAGTTTCTTTACAGCAATATCCTTGAGTTGAGTATTTTCATCGATATGCGTCTTTTCATAAATATATTCATAACCAAGTCCTTTTCTATACAAAGAATCAATTATCTCAAGCCTTTTCTGTCTAGAATCTTTTATGATATATTTTTCTATTATGTATCGTGGGTCAGCCATATGAGACAAATAGAAAAAAGGATCGTTCTTTTGAGTTGAAAAATATTCAGCTTTATTATTATACATTTGGATTGTATAAGCAGATTCTTGCTTGCAATGCCGAGGTAACGATTTTATTAAGCCACCATCTTCCTGTTCATAAAAATCTTCTGGTCTATAATGTTGTATTTCTGGAACAAAAAGATCTATTTTATTTTCTTCAAAAGTTTTCCCATTTTTTTTGCGTTTGATACAAAAAATAGCTTTGATAGAGACATCTTCATTTACAAAAGCGAAAAAAGCTGCCACATAATAGTTAACGGTCCAATCTAAAAATAGGGCTTGGGAAACCTAGATGCCGCAGTTCTACCATTGCAAAAAAAGTCTTTATCATGCTCATATGATGACGCTCATCGCCTATCCAAGCATTAATTAAGAATGGGCTATCCTCTTCCAACTCTCATTCTCTGATGCCTGATATTTTTTTACAATTATATATTTCTCGCAGCACGGCATAATAATGGCTAGCACGAATTTCTGTTATGGAATCACCAAGAAATCGCGCTAAAGTAGGCTTTAATTCCCATATATGATTTGCATGACCTCTATACGCTATTAAATCATATTCATCCTTTCCTTTTATGTTATTTTCCTCAACAATCTCTTTAAATTCATCCCAACCAAGAATAAATTCATGCATTTTACTGATCATATTATCCTCTACTGCCGTTCTAACCACTCAATAATCCCAGAAAAATCCTTATCCTGGCCACCGGCATCACAAAAGGCTTGATACAAATCACGCGCTTTGTCTCCCATAGGGATAGCGGCTGCCACACTATCGGCTGCATCTTCTGCTAAATTTAAATCTTTCAACATCATCTTCGCCATAAATCCGGGTTCATAATCGCGATTGGCTGGGGTATGCGGCAAAATGCCAGGCACAGGGCAATATTGTGTTAAAGACCAGCATTGACCCGAGGCTTCTTTGCAAATATCAAAAAAAGCTTGTGGCGACAAACCCAGAGCCTTGCCTAAATTAAAAGCTTCACACACGCCTATCATGGAAATACCCAATAGCATATTATTGCAAATTTTCGCCATTTGCCCGCAACCCGCATCGCCCGCATGAAATATCTTTTTACCCATTCCTTCCAGGATAGGTTTTGTAGCTAGGAATGCTGCTTCGCTACCTCCCACCATAAAAGTTAAGGTACCCGCTACCGCACTGGCAGTGCCGCCCGATACAGGCGCATCCACACACACTCCGCCTTTTTGTGCTATCGCTTCATGAATGGCTTTAGCAGTTTGTACATCGATAGTAGAACATTCCATATAAATGATAGGTTGTTCTACATGCGCCAATAATCCCTCTTCGCCTAAATAGACTTCACGCA
>JAIEQT010000578.1 GCA_019747455.1 Chitinophagaceae bacterium
GCAATAATTGTTAGCTACAAATGTTTGACTCCTACCGAGTTAGATATTGTATCGCAAATACCCTATAATCTATAACCTATCTCCTAACACCCCCCCCCTTGTAATATTTCCTTTTACTTTGCTACTAACAATAAAAATAAGCTATGCGTATAATATTTTGCTTTTTATTATGCATAAATCTTGGCCTTAAAGCCCAACCAACCTCTTTATTATGGGAGATTTCGGGTAAAGGATTACAATCACCCTCCTATTTGTTCGGTAGCTTTCATCTTATGTGTAGCAGCGACTTTCAATTTCAAGATGCCATCAAAGAAAAAATAAATCGTACTAAACAATTTTATGGAGAGGTAGATATGAGTGCCCCGAATCTACAACAAGAGCTAGTGGGGTTAATGATGTTACAAGGAACCTCGCTCGACGAATTGATGGGTACAGCCGATTTTAAGAAAGCCGATAGTATATTTAACAAATTAGCTGGCATACCCTTAAAAGCTATTGTTAATTTTAAACCTTTTATGGCGTCTAGCATGTTAGCGCTACAGTCTATACCCTGCACAGATAAAGTACAGCCGGAAACCAGATTAATGGAATATGCACAAAAACTCAAATTGCCCATCAAAGGACTTGAAACTATTCAAGATCAAATGAACGCAATAGATTCGCAACCGCTAGATTCCCAGGTTATTGCTTTAAAACAATCCATCTTCGGCTTCGACAGTATTAAAACAATGATGCTATCAATGATTAATTTATATAAAACAAAGAATCCTGATAGCTTATATCATTTTATAAAATCAAATGGAGGAAACGGTAATTTTGAAGCTGAGCTACTGATAAAAAGAAATAAAAACTGGATACCTGTAATTATAAGAGCAATACAAGATAAACCAAGTTTTTTTGTAGTGGGAGCCGGACATCTTGCCGCAGAAACAGGTATTATAGCATTGCTTAGAAAAGAAGGATATACCCTTAAGCCAATGGCGTATTGATATTATGGTAAACGAAAAAGAGTTTATTCATTTAATAAATCAGCACCAACGGATTATATATAAAGTATGTAATCTGTATATGCAATCGCATGCGGATAGGGATGATCTCTTTCAAGAAATTACCCTACAAGCATGGAAAGCTTATACCAATTTTAGAGGTGATTCAAAATTTTCGACTTGGCTATATAGAGTGGCTTTGAATACCGCAATTACATTTTATAGAAAAGAAAAAAAACAATCCATTTTTATTAGTACCGACGCCATGCCGGATACCACTAATACAGAATATGATCCTATTGAAGAACAAACAAAAGCGATGTATAAAGCTATTGGCGATTTATCCAAGGTAGATAAAGCCATTGTTATGTTGTACTTAGAAGATTATAGTTATATCGAAATTGGTGAAATGGTTGGTATTACCCCCAATAATGTAGCTGTAAAAATGAATAGGATTAAAGTTAAACTGAAAGAGAATAGTCAAAAACATTTAGTTAACTACTAAATATATGTTATGGAACTAGACGAGCTAAAAAAATCATTAAACCAAAAACTCGAAACGGATCATATGCTTCGTAGCGAGCAAGATTTTGCCATATTATTACAGCAAAAAGCCAGTTCCCTCATTAGTAAGATACGTAGAAGCTTACGTTTCGAAATTATCAGCTGCGTAGTGATCCTCTTGATTTTTGCAGCCATCGGGTTTACCAGCAAGTACGATTCACTGCGTATTTATTTTGTTTCATTCACTATTCTATTCCTTCCGTTTACCTATGTTTTCGTTTATTTAATGAAAAAAACAAATCAAGTTAATCACGATACGCCTCTTCGTACTCATTTGCAATCGATCGTTACTATCTTGGAAGAATTCGTAAAAAGGTATTTTCAATTTACCATGGCATTAATACCGGTATGTTTTATCTTCTCTTTCATCTTAGGTTATAATGAAAAACAGCCAATACCCGAGATTGATTCTTTTATCTCAAAATATAATCCTAAGGTTTGGGTAATAATAACCGGAGCGCTTGTATATTTCGTAGGATTATCAATAGGGCTATATTATTTTACAAAATGGTATTTGCGCAAATTATATGGCAAGTATATTCTGCAACTTAAAGCCTGTATTGCGGAATTAGGAGAAGAGGAATAATTATTCTGTGCAACCGGATCTTCTCCGGGTATCAATTAAATATTGGATTTTCCATTTACCGTTTAGCCTTACTAGTTGAAAGGAGTTCACACCACAGTGGCTAAATGTACCGCTTCTGTAAAATTGATAAGGCGTCCATACAATCGCTAAATCGGCATCTACTTTTACCATATCGAATACAATTCTTTCATCGGCCATATTCTTAGGTAGAGAACCTATCGTTTTTGCAAAGGCAGCTACAGATTCATTTCGTACACTTACAACCCCTTCTTTATTCTTTACAATAGTTTGCAAGATGGCACTATTTGCAAAGCAATCGTTTAAAGCTACAGCATCCGCGTCCAGCATAGCTTTGAATAGTTGACGTACTGTTGATTTTACTGAGTCTTCAGGTGTTTGCGCCTTTACAAAAGAGATAGTTAATAACAAACAAAGGCTTAGTATATATTTCATAACCAACATTATCTAAGATAACCTAATATTTTCAGCATGCTTTGTGCAGTTTGCTCCTTCGCATATACCCAATCTATCAATTTACCATTCTTATCATATTCCACAATCACATGTTTTGGGGAAGGTATTAAACAGTGCTTGATACCACCATATCCACTAATCTGATCTTGATAGGCACCCGTGTGAAAGAAACCAACATAAAGGGGTTCTTTATTCGATTCTTGATCTTTAGGATCTACCGTAGCAATTTTAGGTAGAAACACTTCATTGATATGTTCTTCGGAATCATAATAATCGTGACTATCGCATGTTATTCCTCCCAGTACTACCCGATGATATTCGTTATCCCATTTATTAACCGGCAGCATTAAAAACTTCTCCCCAATACCCCAGGTGTCTGGCAAT
>JAIEQT010000157.1 GCA_019747455.1 Chitinophagaceae bacterium
GTAACTTCAAATAGCGTTCCGCCAGCGTTCACTATAGCTCCAATTGCATAACTAAAAGTTCCTACAATACCGCTAATTGGTGCGGTAAGTGTTATTGTTTTTGTATTGCCGGTATTCTTCCCAGTATTTGCATCAAGAAGTACTTTATTCCTCTTGGCAGTTTCATATCTTGCTTTTGCTTCAGTAATATCTTTTTTTGCAGCAATATCTTCTATGCCCACCAATCTTTCATATTGTGCTTTAGCGGCTCCATATTCCGCATTTACGCTGTTACTCTGAGATATGATATTAATTTGGGTTCCGGCATCTACTTGTTGCTCTATTTCTGCAACTACTTGCCCTCGCTCTACTCGCTGACCAGGTGTTACTTTTAAGGAAACAATCTTACCTGATTGAGGTGTTTGTATTACAGCGCTCCCCTGTGGTGCAGGGATTACCGTTCCCAATAAAACGGCTGATTCATTAAAATCACCTCTTTCAATTTTCTTTGTTTGAATATTAAAAAGAAATTGTGTTTCTTTTTCAACTATAAATGTTGCAGAAGAAGCACCACTACTTTTACCGGTCCCATCACCATGGTCTTCACCACCATGAGCGGAAATAGGGTTATATGTTGCAGTTGGCAGAAGACAAAAAAGGATAACTGCTCCAACTATCATCTTTCTGCTGCGGCTTTTGTTTACAAAGAACATCACAAGAAGCCCGATCAACAAACCCGATAATCCAAAAAACCAATTACTAGTGTACCAATGAGAATGAGCTGCACTTTCATTTACAACTGCTTCGGCCAGCTCTTTTCCGGCTTCAACATCGTTTAACTGGATTAGATCGATACCTGCATAGCTATTAATGTTGACTACAAGATTGTAGGCTTTCTTTACAGGAAATGTAGTTTTCAATTCAAATACTCCATTGTCAATCCGTACAACCGTAATCTTTATATTCGGGTTGTCTGCTACTGTTATTTCTAATTTAGCACTGTCAATAGGTTTATTGGTATTATATTCACTTACATATAAACGGAGCGATGTTTCCTTCCCCGGTACAATTGGACTATACTTTAACAGCAATTCATAGGTTTCTGAAGCCGCCTCGGATGAGAAATAACTTGCAGGTGATATAGCTGTTTTTTTGGCATCACCGTGGTCTTCACCACCATGTGCAAATACAAATACCGGCAATAGCCAAAATAAAAATTGAATAATTAATCGTTTCATAACTGACCCATTAAATATTTGTGATTGATAACACTGAGGTTATAATTTCTTATTGCTTCAAGATTTTTTAAATAAATGATATAGGCATCATTGCTATTACGCATAAAACTGATATAATCAATTTCACCACTTTCAAAAAATCGTTTAGATGTTGTAATGACTTCCTGTGCTTTTCTCAAACCCGTATGTTGGTAATACTGTACAGATTGCCAATTAGCTTGTATCTCACTGGTTGTATTAACCGACTGAACTGATAGTTCTTGCTGAAAACCTTGCTGCTTACTTTGGATAATCTGTTGACTTGTTTTAGCAGCATTTATATTGCTTTTATATTGCCCAAACCATAGTGGAATTGTTAAACCAACCCTAAAGCGATTGAAAAGTATTGTACTTCTCTCCCCTTGATTGAAATAGCCAAAAGCCAACCCAGGAAGGGCTTTGCTTTTTTGTAGTGAAATATTTTGTTTTGCTACTTGCTCCTGTTGGTTAAATAATTGTATGGCAGGATTTAAAAGTAAAGCAACAGAATCCGGAGTAGATACGAATTGTGGTTGTAGTTGTACAATAACCATTGGCTCTAATGAAATTGAATCTTTAATACCAATAAGCCACCCCAGCTGTGCCTTAATTGATGCAGCTTTTATAAGTGATTGCTTGTATTGATTGTGAATTTCTCCATACTGAGTTTCCGCAAAAGTTTGCTGCAAATAGTCAATTTGCCCGGCTTTAAACTGGCGAATAGCAGACATCATTATTTTCTCATAAAGCGTGTCCTGTATCAATAATCGTGAAGAAACTAATTCAGAATATTGTGCTTCCAAGTAAAGTACTTTAATTCGATACTTTAACTCCGCTTCTGTCAGTATTTTTTCCTTTTCAGCCACTCCTATTTGCTGCTTTTGTAGGCGGTATTGATTGGTATAAACAGTAGGAAAATCTAATGATTGGGTAATACTGCTTGTATAGAAATTACCTGTAGGGCTTTCCACAAAAAAATCTGGATTGCGAATATTAAACGCAGATTTTAGCAACTGTTGCTGCTGTTTTACTTGTAGTGAAGCAGCCTGAAGGTTTTTGTTATATATTAATGCTTTTGAAACAGCCTCACTTTCCGTAAGTAGTCGCTGCGCATTGGTAGGTAAACTTATAACAACAATAAGAAAAAATATAACGCTATATCTAAACATAAAAATTGATTACTGTAAAACAAATAAGCCCAAATTGCTATATGCAAAATGAAACTAGGTGAAGCCAAGGCTTCACTTGTTTTACAATAATCAAATCTGAAAACGCTGAATAGCTATGAGAATGTCAGGTGGAGGAGGATAAAAAAAACGATACTTGTAGTTAACAGGAAAATCTTTAATAGCTAATGAGAAATCAATATCAAAATAAGTTCTCATGATTGCCATAAACACAGGTACACTGATACTGGTATTTACAGAAATACTTTTATCTAAGTTTTGAAACTCCTGTACTTCATTTGTACAACATCCACCATTATCTTTTGTGAGTAAGTTGCTACCATCAACAGGAACTTTTTTTACTGGCTCAATGTCATGTTGGTGATTAGCACCATCCTCATGCACATGTGTTTTTACTGCTGATATTTGCTTTTCATGAACATGGTTTTTACCATCATTATGAATATGCACTTCAGAAGGTTGTTCAGCTTCGCTATGATGAGGGGAATTAAAACCCCCCATATCTACACCTACAGCACATGCAAAACCCACTGCTGTATTTGTTGCAAATACAACCAGCAGGAACAGTGCTTT
>JAIEQT010000329.1 GCA_019747455.1 Chitinophagaceae bacterium
ATAAAAGCTATCTGTTTCTACACCTATAACTATGGTATTACCATCGGCCCCGAATTCTTTTAAAAAACGCTGATAGGCCATATACTTCGGGTTATCTGTTGGAAGTGCCCTTGTGAAATCATAACTCAATTGAACTTTTGATGCTTGCCATCCCATTATTCCGTTTGCTAATAATAAAAGCAACAATACGATGACTCTATTTTTAATAATTACCCTACCAACTGAATACCACATAATATCTGAATGAATCGCAAAGAAAAACAAAAACCACTGCATTTTATACGTTAAAAAACGGCAGGCATCTGTTTATTTGACCCTTTTTTATGTAGTGGATACGATTACATTAACAATCCATTATAATTTGTGTTATTTTCCACTTATTGTGTTATGAGAATCAGCTTTTCCCCCTTGCTACTCATGATTTTTTTGGCTGCAAATGCTCGTTCATCTGCGCAAGGGAATAGTAGTTTTTGTAGTAGTACAGCATTGGTCCCCGTTTTTAAACAAGATTTTGGTTCTAGTGCAACTCCATCAACTACCACCACGGCTCCTGCTGGATCTACTAATTATAATTTTGGTGGCGTAGGAACAGATGGCAATTATATTGTAACCCCCAGCGTAGAAAATGCCAGTAAATCCGACTGGACAAAAGGAGGCGATCATACCGGCAATACCAATGGAAATATGTTTTTAGTAAATGCCGGAGGCAATCGCTCAATTTTTCTTCAACAAAACGTTTCTGGTTTGTGCCCTGGTTCTAGCTATAGTTTCACAGCCTGGCTTGCTAATGTTAATACCATAAATACAAAATCAGTTTGTGGAACCGGTTTGGTATATCCAAAGATCACATTTAATATAAAAGACCTGTCTAATAATTTATTAGCAACCTATACCACAGATACCTTACCCTTATCACCGGTAAATGGTTCGCCAAATTGGATAAAATATGGATTTCAGTTTTCACTACCTGCTAATATTACTTCTTTAAAATTAGAAATTGTAGACTTTCGAGGCGGAGGAGCGGCTTGTGGAAATGATGTAGCGTTAGATGATATTTTATTTGAAGCGTGCGTACCACAAATAACCGTATCACTTGCAGGAAACGCAAGTGTTTGTGTTGGCGACTCCGGGAAACTCCAAACCACATTATTGAACAGTCCTTACACCAATCCAGCTTATCTATGGCAAAAAAGTAAAGATGGGGGTACTACATGGGATGATTTAACCGCAACTCCTAATGATAGCAGTTATTATTTTTTTAATAATGTGGTTCCAGCCAATAGCGGCCTATATCGTGTACTGGTTGCACCAACTGCAGCCAATATTTATAACCAGTATTGCAGTGCTATATCCAATACCCTCTTCTATTCCGTAAATAGCTTACCGGTTCTACAACCTTTTACCAATGCACCCCTATGTACCGGTAATACCTTACAATTGAAAGCCAATGCCAGTGGTGGTTCCGGCTCATATGCATCCTATAAATGGACCGGTCCTAATAATTTTTCATCATCAAATGCTGATACGAATAAGCTTCAGGTGACCAGAAAAGATACTGGTAATTATACTATTCAGGTAACAGACACAAAAGGTTGTAAAAATACGGCATCCCTTTTTGTAGCTATTGATAGCACGCCAGTTTTACACACAGTATCCGTAACAGATACAATTTGCTCAGGTAGTGTTGGTAAAGCAAGTGTATTAAGCTCTATTAATACCAGTGCTTATTATTGGAACGCCAGCTTACTAGCCGGAACGGTAGGAAATATTGGCGGTATCGTTAATCCGGAATACAGTGGTACGCGTTCGGCTACACTAACCAATACCGGAACTATCCCTGCACGTATCAAATACAGTGTGTATGCCAAGAATAATAATTGCATCAGTAATACCCTCGATACTATTATAACCGTAATGCCTGTAACTTCTTTGGCCAATGCGGGAAATGATACAAGCGTATGTAGCATTACTAATTTATTACTCCAAGCAAATTCACCTGCATATGGATCAGGTAAATGGAAACAACTATCGGGTCCATCCACGGTAACATTTAGTAATACGCAGCTATCACAACCTAATATTTCGAATGTAATCCCAGGTAACTATATGTTCGAATGGCGGATTACAGGTTATTGTGGAAGTAATACTGATACCGTTGCTATAACCTTAATTGATAAGCCAACTCCTTCTTTCACCGTTAGCGATACGCTCATTTGTGCCGGCAATTCAATATCACTAACCAATACCACGCAAAATAGTACCTTATACAGTTATACATGGGATTTTGGGAATGGCACTTATTCAAGTGTTGTAAACCCAAATGCAATTGTGTATACAGGATCATTATCTGGTAGAGACACCAGTTATATCATTACCCTAAAAGCATTTACCGGTTGCGATACAGTTTCAACAAGCAAAACAATTATTGTTCGTTCAAAACCCAAGATTTCTTTTACAGCTCAAACAAACGGAAATTGCTTCCCCATACTCGCCACTTTCAATTTTGGAAGTACTGCCGATTCAATCATACAAAAAATATATTTTGGAGACAGTAGCACGCGTTTTATACAGCATACTTCTTCCATCTCCCATACGTATCAATCGCTTAACACTAAAAATTTCTATCCAACTTATGTGAGTAGTAACAATTGCGGAACAGATAGCCTGAAACTTACTATAACTGGCTATCAAACGCCAACAATAGCATTTAGCAAAGTAACCGATACTGTGTGCGCGGGAACAACTGGCCAAATAGTAGTGAATAGTTCTATTACCAATAGTAAATATTATTGGTACAGTAAACAATATATTGTATCTGATTCGAGCGCAAGAAATATCAATACCAACATCAATGCTTCGCAACAATATAATATATACGATTCCATTTATGCCATTTCTCCGACTGGCTGCAAAAGCAATACCATTGATACTTCCATAACAGTTATGCCACTGTCTAATAAAGCTAGCGCAGGATCGGATAGTATCATTTGTAACG
>JAIEQT010000072.1 GCA_019747455.1 Chitinophagaceae bacterium
TTCGAAGTACTACTAGCAGAAAAATGGATAGCAGAAGTAAAAGAAAAAGGGCTGTATTTAAAAAATAAACTACAACATCCTGCAATCAAAAATATTCAGGGGAAAGGTTTGTGGCTATCGCTACAATTCGAATCACCCGAATTCGTGCAACAGCTAGCACATCATTGTGTAGAGAATGGTTTAATTACTGATTGGTTTTTGTTTGCGCCTGATAGGCTTCGCATGGCACCACCACTTTGTATTAGCTATAAGGAGTTGGATGAGCTAATTAAGGTATTGATGCGTTCAATAGATAGAAATTCTTAATTCATAACTCTTCCAATCAACATTCCATTCTACAAAACCTACCGTATAATTTCTCATATATGGGAATGATATGTTTGATATCGAAAAGAAGTGCATGTTGATAGGCGGCTTCTTTCATAGCATCTAATCTTTCATTATCCTTTAGTAAATGAATAGCAAAATGGCTCATAGCTTGTACATCTCCTACGTTAGCCATAAAGCCGGTTTGTTCCTGAATATTGATTTCATGTAAACCACCTGCATTGGTGCTGATTACAACGCTATGCGCAGCCATCGCTTCTAAAGCAGCTAATCCAAAACTTTCATATTCCGATGGTAATAAGAAAACATCACTCACTGCTAAAATATCTTCCATTTGCTCTTGCTTACCCAAAAAACGAACATGATCATCTACGCCTAATGCCCGAGCTAACTCCTCGCAGGCAGGGCGCTCAGGACCGTCACCCACCATCAATAATTTTGCTGGCACCTCTTTTAAAACATTCGCGAATACCTGTAATACATCTGGTACCCGTTTTACCTTTCTAAAGTTAGATGCATGAATAAGTATTTTTTCGCCATTGGGGGCAATTACTTTCCTAAAAGCATCCAGGGGTTTTTTATCGAAGCGGGTTGCATCTACAAAATTATAGATCACTTCTATCTCTTTTTCAATATGAAAAGAACTGTATGTTTCCTCACGTAAATTGTTTGAAACTGCCGTGATAGCATCACTTTGATTGATTGAAAAAGTGACTACAGGCTCATATGTTTTGTCTTTTCCAACCAATGTAATATCGGTACCGTGTAGCGTTGTGATAACAGGTACATTTCTGCCATTCTTTTGTTTTACAATCTGCTTGGCCATATACGCTGCAGAGGCGTGAGGGATGGCATAATGTACATGGAGTAAATCGAGATCATGATTAATGATAACATCAACCATGGTACTGGCTAGTGCTACTTCATAAGGAGGATAATCAAATAGGGGATAGGTAGGTACCCTTACTTCATGGTAAAAAATGTTGGTATTAAAAACATTGAGTCTAACCGGTTGCTGATAGGTTATAAAATGAACTTCATGTCCTTTATCGGCTAATGCTTTTCCTAATTCTGTTGCCAATACGCCACTTCCGCCAAAGGTTGGATAGCAAACAATTCCTATACGCATGATTACATATTGAAGTGCAAAGGTAAGAGGAATAGGTGATAGACAATAGACAATAGACAATAGATGATAGGTAATAGGTGTAAGGTGTTAGTTTTCAGATTGAAGATTCCAGATTGAAAATTTCTATTTACTATCTTTAGATTATGAAAAAGTTATTATTACTACTATTTTTACCGTTTAGCTTAGCAGCCCAACAGAACCAAGACTCCATCTTCATCCGAAAAATAGCGGACGAGCTTCTAACTAATGGTAAGGCCTATGAATGGTTGAGGCAACTAACCAAACAAGTAGGGGGTCGTTTAGCAGGGTCTCCGAAATTTGAAAAAGCAGTAAAATGGGGCGAATCAGTAATGAAAGAAGCAGGAGCAGATCATGTAATGCTTCAAGAATGTATCATGCCTAACTGGAATAGAGGAGGCAAAGATGTGGCCACAATCATTGGTATCGATGGGAAAAAAATAAATAGACCGCTAGATGTATTGGCGTTAGGAAATTCTTTGGGTACGGGTGGTAAAGCTGTTACAGGCGAAGTAGTAGCTGTAGCGGATTATAATGAACTGGAAGCAAAAAAGGATCTTATAAAAGGAAAAATCGTTTATTATAATTATAAATTCAACCCACGTAATATTGATCCTTCCGTATCTTATGGAGAAGCAGGTCAATACAGGAGAAACGGTGCCAGCAGAGCGGCTAAATATGGAGCTGTTGGTATTATTATACGTTCTCTAACGGAAGCTACCGATAATAATCCGCACACAGGTGGTATGACGTATAATGATTCTTTCCCAAAAATTCCTGCGGTAGCAGTTGGAGGAGATGATGCCGATTATCTCTGGAGTTTAGCTAAGAAATCTACCTTCCAAGTATCTATCACAACGAATGGTAAGTTTTTACCCGATGCCAAAGGATATAATGTTATCGGCGAATTAAAAGGATCGGTTAGTGCAGATATATATATAACAATAGGTGGGCATTTAGATAGCTGGGATGTGAACGAGGGAGCCCATGATGATGGTGCAGGCGTGGTTCATACTTTAGAGGTTTTGAGAACTTTAAAAGCATTGGGATATCAACCAAAGCATAGCATCCGCTTTGTATTATTTGCGAATGAAGAAAATGGGTTAAGAGGTGGTACCAAGTATGCGGAGGAAGCAAAAGCTAAAAACGAGAAACATCTGTTCGCTTTAGAAAGTGATGAGGGCGGTTTTACACCTAGGGGGTTTGGGTTTACCATGAATGCGACGCAACTGAAAAAAGTACAATCCTGGATGCCTTTATTAGCTCCGTATGGAACAAATGTTTTACGAATGGGTGGCGGAGGAGCCGATATTGGTCCGCTTAATCGCAGTTTAGGTACGGCTTTAGGAGGCTTTTTACCTGATACACAACGCTATTTCGATGTGCATCATGCAAGGTCAGATGTATTCGAAAATGTACATAAAAGAGAATTATTATTAGGCGCACTGAATATGGCAGCCTTAATTTATCTTGTAGATCAATACGGATTATAATATGACAACAAAAAAATTTATCTGGAGTACCGTTACTGTTATTTTGCT
>JAIEQT010000512.1 GCA_019747455.1 Chitinophagaceae bacterium
AATCCGATTTTAGCATCAAAACCTGCATTGGGTTTAGCTTCTATGTTATTACTACCTCCTTGTGGTTGACTTATTTCTGTAGTTACAAAAGGAACCAATACCGTATTGCTGCCGGGTTTAGGGGGCAAGTCATCCCAAATTAAGGCGCCTGTATATCCAATATCATAGGAGCGAAAATTAACCGGAACATTCGTCCAGGTATCGTATTCATTATTCTTTGTATCAACTCGCAGAAAATTGATGCCCCAGATCTTTTTATCAGCGGTATATCTAATTGATTTGAAAGGGATAGCAATTTCGGCGATCCAGTACGTTTCATGTCGCTTTGTTTGGGAGTACCAGGTTTGGTCCCAGCTAAAATCCGCTCCATTATTAGCAGCATTCAGTTGGTCTTCACTCTGTGCATTGTAAGCATTTACGATAAAGAAAAAACCATTATTTCTTGAATTAATGGGGTCGAGTATGATGGCAACACAATCATTGCCGTCGTGCCCAACATCTCTTTTCAAACTTTGTATGAATGCTTTGCCACTGTCGTATACCTTAAAAGAAAAATACAGGTATTTATCATCATAAAGGGCTCTTACTTCGGTTTGTTGGAGTGCTTTATTTTTATCGTCGGGGTATTTTTGCCAAAAATTATTTATTACCTGTGCCTTTATCCAGGCTGGTTCATTTATTTCACCATCTATTTTTACCGCTTCACTGATTCTAGAAACATGTATTTGGTAATCTTTTTGGAATGCCTCACCATTTCTTTGCTGTCCCAAGATGTGTAGGGCTATAATACTACTAAAAATCACAAATAATACCCGCATGTTAGTTGTTGTATTACAATTAAAGGGGCAAAATTGTCTGTTTAATTCGTTGTAACTAGTTAAAAAGGAATAAAGGTAAAAAAGCAGGATAAGCGTTATTCTTCATCCTTTAAAAGATCAGGGCGGCGTTCTCTGGTTCGCGCTAAAGATTGCTCATAACGCCATTCTTCTACTTTTTTGGGATCCCCTTGTAGTAAAACATCGGGTACTTTATCTCCCCTAAAATCAGCAGGTCGGGTATAAACCGGTGGTGCCAATAAATTATCTTGAAAAGAATCGGTAAGTGCAGAAGTTTCATCATTTAATACACCGGGTAATAATCGGCCAATAGCATCTACCAAAACTGCTGCAGCTAATTCACCGCCACTAAGAACATAATCGCCAATAGAAATTTCATGGGTAATGAATTGTTGTCGGATGCGCTCATCAATACCTTTATAATGTCCACAAATAATGAGTAAGTTTTCTTGAAGAGAAAGTTGGTTGGCTGTTTGTTGATTCAGGGTTTTGCCATCTGGTGTCATATATATGATGGCATCATATGTTGTAGTTGCCTGTAAACTTTCGATAGCATTGGCTAAAGGTTCACACATTAACACCATGCCAGCTCCACCACCATACTGGTAATCATCCACTTGTGCTTGTTTATTGATGGCCCACTGCCGTAAATTATGTACCTGTACATATAGCAAACCCTTCTCCTGCGCACGTTTCATGATACTATGCGAAAAAGGGCTTTCTAATAAACCCGGAACTACGGTCAGAATGTCTATTTTCATTTAATCTTCTAAAAAATCTTTTAAATCGCGTAAATCTTTTTTTGTGGGCCTGCCTTGCTTACTAAGTCGCTTACCGGTATGAAAACTGGCAGCAACAAACTTTATTCTGTCTAATTCTTCTTCCGGAGTAATATCGATATAATATTTTATCGCTTCGCTATACTGAACTCTCGCTGGTAATAACTCCGTTACTTTTATTACCCATTTTTTTGCTTCAGTCTTTACTTCATATTCCTCCCCAATGTGCACTGTTTTAGAGGCTTTTACAGCTGCTCCATTCCATTTTACTTTTCCTTTGTCGCAGGCTTCAGCAGCTAAAGTTCGTGTTTTAAATAAACGAATAGCCCATAGGTATTTATCAATGCGAATTTTTTCTTTAGCCGTTTCCATTATGCGTTCATTTCAGCAAAATATTGATGGAAATAAGGAATCGTTTCAATACCCTTATAAAAATTTTCAAGATTATATTTTTCGTTCGGACTATGCAGGTTATCACTATCTAACCCAAATCCTAAGAAAACAATTTTGAGACCTAACTCTTTTTCAAACAATGAGCAAATTGGTATACTTCCTCCCCCACGAACAGGTATGGGTTCCTTACCAAAAGTAGTATGAATAGCTTTAGCTGCTGCGCGATACGCAACAGAATCTATAGGTGTGAGATAAGGCTCGCCTCCATGATGCTCTTCTGCTTTAACGGTAACGCCAGCAGGAGCTATAGATTTGAAATAGTTTAATATTTTTTCTGTGATTATCGCAGACGATTGATTAGGGACCAAGCGGCAAGAAATTTTTGCATACGCTTTGGAAGGTAAAACTGTTTTTGCCCCTTCACCAGTATAACCACCCCAAATACCATTCACTTCCAATGTAGGCCGAATACCTGTTCTTTCGTTTGTTGTATATCCTTTTTCTCCCCACAATTCAGTTACACCTAAATCGGTTTTATACTCGTTGGCATCAAAAGGTGCCTGAGCCATTTTAGTACGTTCTTCATCGGTAGCTTCTAATACATCATCATAAAAACCAGGAATGGTAATATGGTTATTTTCGTCATGACAGGAAGCGATCATTTTGGCTAACATATTAATAGGTTTGGCTACTGCTCCGCCGTATACCCCACTGTGTAGATCGCGATTAGGGCCTGTTACTTCTACTTCAATATAACTTAACCCGCGTACACCGGTATCGATAGAAGGGTTTTCCAAACTCAGCATGGAAGTATCGCTTATAAGAATAACATCTGCCTTTAATAGATCTTTATTGTTTTTTACAAATGTGGCGAGGTTGGGGCTGCCGATTTCTTCTTCTCCTTCAATTAAAAATTTAATATTGGTGGGTTGCGTGTTTGTTTTTGTAAAAGTTTCTAAGGCTTTCACGTGCATATAAAACTGACCTTTGTCGTCGCAGGCACCTCTTG
>JAIEQT010000379.1 GCA_019747455.1 Chitinophagaceae bacterium
TTTCGGAGTTAGATTGAATATCAGAAACTAAATCATTTATATCCTCATTTTTAATTCCTAATTCTTCATTCTTAGCTCTTAATTCAGCCATAAGCTCAACATTCAACTCCGAAAAATTATTTACAAAATTCAGCGGGTTTTGTATCTCATGCGCAATACCCGCTGTGAGTTCACCCAACGAAGCCATCTTCTCCGATTGAATCAGTTGAGATTGGGTGGCTTGTAGTTCCCTTAATGCCTTTTCTGCTTTTTGTTTTGCCTCTTTAATAGCTATTAAATCCTGCTCTGCCTGTAGTGCATGTGCCTCAGCAATTTTTAAATCGTTAAATCGTGTAAATGTTAGGTTAAATACTGCCGCAAAACGTTCGAGTAACTGTAGTGTTTCGGTAGGCTGCTCGTTGTTAGAAGCCATACCAATAAAGCCTTTATTAAAATAAGTAATATGTTGCACTCTACGTTTTTGAGAAAGTCCATCCTTAAACGGTATCCCTAAGCCAGAAAGGTATGTAAAATATTTTTTCAGCTCTGCACCCTGCATATCTATTATCAAAGATTTTTGCTGTTGCTTCCAGCCATTATACATTTTTAAAAAACTACTATTGGCTTTTAAATTTGTTATAAAAGCTGTTTTCACTTTGCCGCCATCTTCATCAGTTATCCAAGTTTCTGCATCTCCATTATCGTTTTTAATAATAGCAATAAATAAACGGGTAGGCTCTATACCTAATAATATTAATTGTTTGAAAAGTACTGCTGCCGTTTCTGCGAGTTCCTCACTTTTTTGCATGGCAAGTGTTCTACTTCGAACTCGCTCAAGACCAGCTTCAATCTGCGCTTCTCTTGCTTGTGCTTCCGCTTTTTGCAGGTCGAGAAAGCGGGTATAGGCCAGGTCTATTACTAGTGCAAACTTTTTAGTGGTTTCTATGATATCAGATGATATCGGTTCCGTCCCCGTTATTTCTAAGAAACCATGTTGAAAATAAGCATGAGCTACATATATATTGCTAAGCGCATAAAATGCAGCTTTGGTTTCAGGCAAGATACTTTTAAACTCATCAATTGAAAAATAGAAATCCAGATAAGTGGTTAATTCTGATCCATGTAAACTGAAAGTTGCACTTTCTTTATGATTGTTGAGATTTCTGAGTACCTCGTTTAATGTCTTATGATTAAAAAACGGAAAATCGTAGTTGGTAAAGAAGCCATCGCCTGTTACACTTTTTGCCCATACAGAAAAAATATTGGATTTGTCTTTTCGTAAATACACACTGGTTTCATACACATCCATTCCGAGTTTTCGCGTCTCTTCAAATATGATCGTCATTATATGCTCCAACTCGTCGCTTTTTCTTATTCCCATAGCATGCGACCTCACTCTTTCCAATGCTGCTTCTATCTGCGCCTCTCTGGTTTGTGCTGCAGCCTTTTCAATATCTAAATATCGGCGGTATGATAGATCGAATACATTACGAAAGCGTTGAAAAAGCATTTGCTCGTTCGCTGTTAAAGGATAGTACGTTGAAATACCTAGTGCAATTTCACCTAATGAAAACCAATAATAATTAAGTGAATGTGCATTTAACAAATACTTATCGGCAAGTTGATTGGTTCCTTTTTGGTATTGATACCACTGCTTTAATTTAGTGCCTGTAAATTGTTCTATATATAAGCTGTCTCTACCCGCTAGCATCGATTTGGCAAATTTTTTCTGATCACTATGTACCCCTTTACCCTTAAATGCCACCTCTGTTACAATTGTTTTTTTATGCTTATTGTAATATTCATAATTCATGTATGTGCCTTTCTCTCCATAAAATATGGCCGTTTGTACATTGCGTATTTCTTTTACACCAAGCCCCTCCAGCTGCTGGGAAATGATTTTACAGATGAGTAACATGTCGTCTGCCCTCTTCATTCCCATCGCTATGGAACGAACTCTTTCCAAGGCTGCTTCAATTTTCAACTCTTTATTTTTCTCAATAATTTCTGCTGTTCTTGCTGCTATTTTTTGCTCCAGCTCTCTCACTTTTTTTTCTGCCTCTCGCACATGAAATGTGTCTTCAGAGCTGGTATTGGCATCGGGCACCGATCCATGGAAAGAAACCAATTGCCATTTATTTTGTTGAAAACCGAATGTGACTATCATGCGTAAGCTTATTTTATGCGCTTGCTTACCCTTGCCAATTAACACTTCCATTTCATCTCTAAAAACGGCCATATCTTCTCCAAAAAAATGGGGTGAATAAGGCGTTTTTAGGCTTGCCTTATAATACATATTAGTAGATTGCTTTCGAGCCGCAATGATTAATTTGCGATAATCTTTTATGGAGCTGATTTTTTCATCTGCGGCCGTACCATAACCCACAATTTTTTTTGAAACATATTCATCTATCAAAGTCAATGGAGCTTTCATATCAAGTAGGCTTACTTGCATAACTTTTTTATAGGCCTTTTTTAAAAGCTGCTCTTTTTGTAGGTTCATTCTTTTTAAAAAAATTTAAATCATGATATCTTATTTCACTTTGCGTTTACATAATAAACGCGAAAACTATACACTTCTATCCCGATTACCCGAGGCTCAGGATAATATAGGTATCTCAATCTTAAAGGTGGTGCCCTGTCCATTCTCACTCTCCACCGTTAGCCTCCCTCCATGCGCTTTAGTAACGATATCATATGCCAAGCTTAATCCTAGTCCCGTTCCTTGTCCGGTTGGCTTGGTGGTAAAGAAGGGCTGGAAGATCTTCTCCTTGATCTCATTAGGAATACCGGTACCGTTGTCGGAGACGGTGATTTCGATGGCGTTACCGAGGGTCTTGGTGCTTACTGTTACCAATGGAGTGTAGCTTCCGTCGGATCGTCGGATCGTCGGATCCGTTCTGACGCTCTGACGTTCTGACGTCTTGACGTTCCGACGTTCCGACGTCTTGACGTTGCTTCACCGCGAAAAACGCATTATTAATCAAGTTCAATACCACCCTGCCCATATCCTGTGGTACGATATTCACTTTAGGTATACT
>JAIEQT010000556.1 GCA_019747455.1 Chitinophagaceae bacterium
AGCTATTTTCAAAAGGCCAGTACCGTCAGCATTTATTGTGCAAATCGATATATCCTCATAGGAATAACTTTTGGGCATTGAAAGAAACACAATTTTCTTCCCATCGGCCGAATAGCTTGCATATAGAAAGTGGCTACCGGAGGGGGCGATTAAGACAGGGTTAACTTCGATTCCAGGTAGTTGAATTTTATACAGACTACTCGTAAACCATCCACCTTGATAACTTGCCAGCGACATGAGTAAGCTATTTTCCTGAGGGTGCCAATCGAGCGTGTGGCGGTTAGGGCTGCCTAACGGGAATGAGGTGAAATCAATTATACTTTTATCGTCAATCCATAGTTTACTTGCTGCTTGTGCAAGATCGCCAGAAAAAAAAGCAATAGAACCCGTGGGATTTTCCTTAGCAGCCGAAAGCATTATAGCGGAATTTGAGAGTAGAGGTTTATTATCACTTCCATCGGTATTCATAGAGAAAATGCTTCCCCATTTAGGGCTCAAACCACCTCCGTAAACTGAATAGAGTACTCGTCTTTTATCGTAAGACGGCATCATGCCGAAGGCCCCGTATATTTGGTAGGTGATGTACGAGGGTTTTTTAAGGATTGTGTCTATTTTTTTTGTATTGCTGTTGATTGAAAAAACATATTCACTGGAAGCGCTTAGTATCTTGCCACTGAACTTACTCCATGCTGCCATTTCGATGGGCTTGACTTCAGGCTTATCTGTTTCCTTACATGAAAACAAGGCAAGAATGAATAAAAGAACTGATTTAAAGGTGTAGGTTACCCAAGCCTTATCCTGACACCAACATACAAAAAAACTCTTCATTTCGATTTTCGGTTTTTCAAATTTTATCCGCTCACTACCTATCATTCAGAGTATTGTAGTAATGTCTTTCTTGCCATGATCCGTTTTGGTTTTTCCGGTATATAGACAGGTATCTATCCACTACGAGCTTATTGTTATGCACTTGCACATAAACATATCGGTCATTGATTTTAAAAATTTTACAGACCCGAGTCTTATTGCCATACTCGTTAATACTAAATATTATCATCCTTTCAAGTTTTCTGCCAGCTTTGTATTTCGTTTTGTGGTTCAACTGGTAGTAGGAGTATGATGAATCTTTACGATAGACCATACGGATTTTTTGCTTGGCCTTTTTTACCCTTTTGTATTCAATACTAAATACCTTGAAGACGACTGAGTCATACCCCCGTGCCATTGCTAAGATTTTTTTCTGCTGTGAATGAAAATCTGATTGCCCTTGAGCCATTGAAAGTACAAAAAGGCAGGCTACGTATGAAACTAGTTTTTTGAATACGGTGCCCTTCATCATCGCTTTTTTAGAAAGACAATCACCCTCTATCATGCCTTGAGCTTACCGTACAATGGCCAGCCGCTTAGTCTGTTTCCCTTTATTCGTTTCAAGTGTATAAAGATAAATGCCTCCAGGAAGCGTGAATACATCATAGCTAATTTCGTAAGGACCGACCTCCTGATAGGCATCCACAGGGGTAGCGATCACCGAACCTGTAGTGCTGATCAAATTAAGCAGTACGTGAGTGGGTTGCTCCAAGTAATAGCGGAAAGTGACTTTGTCTTTGGCGGGATTGGGGTAGGACATTAATGAATAATTTTCGCCATTTACTGCTGGTTCTTTAATTTCTCCTTCTTGAGTTAACCTTGCCGCCCCTAATGTTGCATTTTTTGATTGGTATTGACCTGTTTGGCTACAAAAGTTTTTAACGTAGCTCGCGGATACTTGATAAATTTGGGGGTCTTCATACTCATTTAAAAATTGCTGGGTCTTCAAGCTAATACCAGAACCAATCGAAGAATTTGAGGCTAATACAGCTTGAGTGCCCGCAACGATATCTACACTCACGCCTGGTGAAGTAGTAAGTATATCATAGTTTGTAGCCGTGCCTCGTGTTTTATAATTGCTATTCGAAGTAAACTGAAAGCCTCCAGAATTATAGAATACAATAGGAGCTGATGTGAACTTTGAAGCAGTCAGGTCAACAAGCGGGGTAGCCACTAAATTATTCTGAGTTTGGTATGTTAATACTTCCCAAAATCGATTTGTCTTTCCATAGCGATTTGGCATAAATTCATAAAAGACTTGAAGTTTAAGATTGACAGAAATGTAATCTTCGATTCGCTCAGTCATATTAGAACACTGAAAGAAATTTGATACCGTTGGTACAACTCGGTATAGGCTTTCTATAGGATAAAAATCGGTTACGTAGGTTTTCACTCCGTTATTGTCGGAAATAAGATTTGCTGAAGCCACATTGTAATTTCGGTTATTAGAGATTCGTATTTCAAGAGCACCGTATAAACGAGTAGTATTTAGATTTACTTGAGCAGCAGGATTAAAATAGTATTTGAAGGAGCTTAGGTCTAAGTTTGCACTAAAAGTGTGAATAAGTCCAAGCCCACTTCCATTGACACAGTTTAGATTGGTTACCACATCATTCTTTTCGAATGTCTTAATTATTGGTTTATTAAGCATTGCAAAGAGCCCCAGTGCCTCATTGTAAGCTGGGTAATATTTATTGGGAACAATTTGATGGATATTCTGTTCCCTTGCTGCCTGGTTGTGCTATTTCTATTGACCCACTTCCTAGGCCAGGTGTATACTTAACCGTACCTGAAAGGGCCATTTCTGCTTCAATAAAGCTTATGTTTGGAGTTTTCTTATCCGAGCTTAAAAGGCTACCTAAATAGTCTGCCCCTGCGCCTATGGCTCCTAGTCCAACTTTTATGCTATCCTTTACAGTAACTCCTAATATTGTTTGATTAATTAACTGCGAAGTGGCAAAGTTAGAAGCAGCTTTATCCAATATTTCATCTAACGGTTTAGCCCCACCTTTTAGAGCAGCTTTCAAAGCCGAAATACCAAGTTGAACAAAAATATTTGGTTGCTTGTTTTTATAAAGATCTACTAGTGTTAAGTTAATCATAATATGACGTATATTGTGTATATTTGTTAAACCAATTGACAAATGATACGATATAC
>JAIEQT010000492.1 GCA_019747455.1 Chitinophagaceae bacterium
TCTACCAATGGCAACATTACCGGAGCTATTGTAATACCTGCCTAGTAGATATAAAAAATTAATTGTAAAATTGTTATATTAAAAACGATACATATGGACGCTGCTGTTTTAGAGAAAGTAAATATCTGGTTAAATGGGAATTATGATCCCCAAACCAAAGCCGAGGTTCTGGACTTACAGAAAAACAATCCCGATGAATTGGCCGATTCTTTTTACAGAAACTTAGAATTTGGTACGGGCGGCTTGCGTGGTTGTATGGGTGTTGGTACCAATAGAGTAAATAAATATACTATCGGTATGGCTACTCAGGGGTTTGCCAACTATTTAAAGAAAACATACGGTAATACGCCAATAAAAGTAGTAGTGGGCCACGATAGTAGGAATAATAGTAGATTTTTTGCTGAAACTACCGCTAATGTATTCGCAGCTAATGGTATTCAGGTATTTCTTTTTGAAGCCTTACGACCCACGCCGGAACTGAGCTTTGCTATTCGTCATTTAGGTTGTAACGGTGGTGTGGTATGTACCGCCTCTCATAATCCGAAAGAGTATAATGGATATAAAGCATATTGGAATGATGGCGGACAATTAGTGCCCCCGCACGATAAAAATGTTATTACAGAAGTAGAAGCTATTACGAGTGTAGATGAAGTAAAGTGGAGTGGGGGAGAAGCGAATATTACCTTGTTGGGCGAAGACATGGATAATGCCTACTTAAACATGGTTAAAGGGTTGAGTGTTTATCCGGATGTGATTGAAAAGCAGAACGATCTTAAAATTGTATATACCCCAATACACGGTACAGGTATTACGTTAGTGCCAGAAGTATTGAAGCGTTTTGGTTTTACGAATGTTACCATTGTGGAAGAACAAGCTATACCTGATGGTAATTTCCCTACTGTTGGATATCCCAATCCAGAAGAAAGCGAAACGATGAGTATTGGCTTACAAAAAGCTAAAGCATTAGATGCAGATATTTTGTTAGGTACCGATCCTGATGCCGATAGAGTAGGTATTGGCGTTAAAAATCACAAAGGGGAATGGGTGCTCATGAATGGTAATCAAACAGCTGTATTGGCTTTTGCATATATGATGGAAGCTCGTAAAGCAAAGGGAATTGCACAACCCAATGATATGGTTATTTCAACTATTGTAACTACTGAAATGATCAATGAAGTAGCTAAACAAAATAATGTTGGATGCTATAATGTACTAACCGGATTTAAATGGATCGCTGAAAAAATTAAAGAATTAGAGGGCAAAGAAAATTACGTAATTGGCGGAGAAGAAAGTTTTGGTTTGATGATTGGAGATCAAATACGAGATAAAGACGCCGTTAGTGCTGTTGCCCTCATGTGTGAAATGGCTGCTTACGAAAAGAATAAAGGAAGAACCTTATTCGATAAGATGATTGATTTGTATATGCAGTATGGATTCTATTATGAGAATTTAATTAGCATAACAAAGAAGGGAATGAACGGACAAAAAGAAATTGCTGCCATGATGGAAGGATACAGGTCACATCCTCCCAAACAAATAAACGGTGTAGATGTAGTTACCCTTTTAGATTATCAGCTTCAAAAAGGAACGAATATTCAAACAGGAGAAACATGGGCCATAGGTTTGCCGAAGAGTAACGTACTCCAATTCATAACAGCAGATGGTAGTAAAATTTCTGCTCGACCGTCAGGTACAGAGCCTAAAATTAAATTTTACTTCAGCGTACACACAACACTTGCTACTAAAGAAGCGTTTGATGATACACAGGTTGTTTTAGAAAATAGAATTAAAGGTATCATTCAAAGTATGGGATTGCAATAGCAGGGGAGTTAGTTATTATGCACGCAAAAAGGAAATACGAAGATTTACATACACATAAAGGCATGCGCAAATTGTTGGTGGAGGAATTGCGCGCAAAAGGGATAACAGATGAAGCTGTTTTAAGTGCTATCAATAATGTACCCAGGCATTATTTTCTGGATACGGCATTTGAAAAAATTGCTTATGAGAATCGGGCCTTTCCAATTGCTGCAGACCAAACTATTTCGCATCCTTACACAGTAGCTTATCAAACCCAATTATTACAAATTCAAAAAACAGATCGGGTTTTAGAAATCGGTACCGGCAGCATCTACCAAACTTCTATTTTAGCAGAAATGGGGGTACAGAAAATTTTTACTATAGAGCGACAAAAAAAACTCTATGATTTGCATACGGTGTATGTATTCAAAAATAAATACCTCAATATCCAGTTTTTTTATGGAGATGGATTTGCGGGTTTACCTACTTACGGCCCCTTTACTAAAATATTGATCACTTGTGGAGCCCCACATATCCCCCAGAAATTAGTGGAGCAACTGGCTCCCGGCGGTATTATGGTAATACCTGTTGATGAGGGAGAAGCCCAACGAATGTTACGCATAAAAAAACTCCCCGATGGTTCTTTATTAGAAGAGCGCTTCGAGGAGTTTTCTTTCGTACCTATGTTAGCAGGTAAGAATCAGTAATACTTATTGTTGCATCATATCTAAACCACCACCTTGGTCGGCCTTGGTATTTTTTCTCTTGAATAAGTTTAAATCAAACTTACCAAAACGGTAACTGAAATTCAAACGTAAAACTTGAGGGTCTCTTCTTCTTTGTGTTACTTGATTAAAGAAGCTACTTTCAGAATATTGCTCAAATACCTGAGAACGGAAAATATCATTGATACTTAATGTTAGATTACCGCTTTGTCCATTCTTCCAGGTAAACTCTTTGCGGATGGCAAAATCAACACCAAAGCGAGGAAGGTTGTATCCTTGCGCTCCCGATTGTGGACCGCCACCAAACATCATACCACCACCACCGAAACCACCGCCACGGCCACCACCGCCGGAACTTGGAGGTAATACTGTTTTAGCCTGATAATCGCCACTCAATTGTACTGATAAACCTTTTACAATTTTAAAGGTATTATTGAATTTCAAAAACCAGCTTAATTGTTCCTGTGTGAGATTGGCCTGTCCGGGAACATTTGCATTAATTT
>JAIEQT010000517.1 GCA_019747455.1 Chitinophagaceae bacterium
ATGGTGGGCGTGTGTGCCAATGTTTTTGGAGTGGGCCTACTACCCAGAGAAATAGGTCATTTTAGTTGGGGTGTTGAAGGGAAAAAATATGCTTTTGAAAAAGCAGTTAGTGATATTAACAACTGGAAAAAAATGAAAGGTAAGTTATTAACAGATGCGGAACTAAGCGTTTTGGAACATATCTTTCAGCAAGTAAAATAAAGGTCTTAATCAATTATATTTAGTTATGAGAAAGCAAATTGCCGCTGCGAATTGGAAAATGAATCTTACGTTACAACAGGGCGAACAACTTATAGATGATATCATTGCCATACCACATGATATTAAAGATAATCAAGAAGTGATATTTGCTGTACCATCGCCTTATTTAAGCATGGCACAACAAAAGTTGCGCAATAAAGAACGTGTATTTGTAGCAGCACAAAATGTATACAGTAAAAAAAGTGGTGCTTTCACCGGTGAAATTTCTGTAGATATGCTGAGTTCTTTAGCTGTTCAATACGTTGTGATCGGCCACTCCGAACGGAGAGAATATTTTAATGAAAGCAATGCGTTCTTAGCAGATAAAGTGAATATTTGTTTGGATAATAATATTCATCCTATTTTTTGTTGCGGGGAAGCTTTAGCCATTCGGGAAGCAGGTACACAGAATGAATTTGTTGGCAATCAATTGAAAGAATCTTTATACCATTTATCTGCCGATCAAATTCGCAAAATAGTAATTGCTTACGAACCAATATGGGCGATCGGTACCGGTAAAACGGCGAGCAGTGCACAAGCCCAAGAGATGCATGCTTTCATTCGTACTTCACTTACCGATCAGTTTGGTGCAGAAACCGCTGATACTATTTCTATCTTATATGGCGGTAGCGTAAAAGCAGCTAATGCGGCCGACATTTTTTCTCAACCTGATGTAGATGGCGGTTTGGTTGGCGGAGCTTCTTTGATTGCGGAAGAGTTTGCTGCGATAATAAATGCGTTGAAATAAAACACATGAACCCTAAAACCGATTTCTTCTTCAATAAACCTTCTGCCTGGCAAAAAGAATATGCGGCCCTGCGAGTTTTATGTTTAGAAACAGGATTAACGGAAGAATTAAAATGGGGCTGTCCTTGCTATTTATACAATAAGAAAAATGTGGTCTTGATTCATGGTTTTAAAGAATATTGTGCTTTGTTGTTTATGAAGGGGGCTTTGTTGAATAATGATAGTAAACTATTGATTCAACAAACAGAAAATGTACAATCGGCAAGACAAATTCGGTTTTCAACATTGGGTGATATCTCCAAAAATAAAAAAGCCATTCTCGCCCATATTTATGAGGCTATTGAAGTTGAAAAAGCCGGATTAACAGTAACATTCAAAAAAGCCGATGAATATCCGATTCCTGAAGAATTCCAAGTACGATTGAATAAAAATACAAAGTTGAAGAAATCATTTTACGCACTCACCCCAGGCCGGCAAAGAGGCTATCTGTTTTATTTCGGTCAGGCTAAACAAGTTGCTACGCGAGAAGCAAGAATAGATAAGTATGTAGAGAAGATTTTGGCAGGTAAGGGGCTTGAGGACTAGATAATCTTCAATCTGAAATCTTCAATCTGACCATCTAAGAGTGCTGATAACAGATTGTTGATTGAAGATTGAAGATTTTCAGATTTATTTGTACTCCGCCTGTGCCCTTCCAATTCTGTCATTAATAGCGGCACCTATACCTTGGGTAGGAAAATATTCTGCTAATATGATGTCATAGTCTAATGCATCAATTTTTCTAAGTGTTGCAAAAAGCTGATTGGCAGCCTCTGCTAAAGATTCATTCGTAGAGAGTGGGTAAGAGGTAATATTTTCTCCCGAATATCTTTTAGTAAAACTGATGATAGCTATTTTTTTATCATTATGTTCTTCAATCAATTTTTCTATATTACCTCTATATAAAGGCGTATTTGGCGCATAATGACTTTTTAATTGTCCGGGTGTTTCAGGAACCGCTTCATCTTGCGGAATCCGAACGGGTAAGCCACTAATAGCTTCTAATTGCAATTCATCAACACCGCCTGTTCTATGTAATAAAATATGATCGGCACATACTTCCGCAATAGTGGATTCCACGCCAACCGTAGTAGGGCCACCATCAAGAATATAGGGTATTTTACCATGTAAGCCTTGGTACACATGGGTTGCCAGGGTTGGGCTAATATATCCGGATGGGTTAGCACTGGGGGCTGCTAGTGGAAAAGAAATAGATCGCAACAGCGCTTGCGTGAGTGAATGCTTAGGTACCCGAATAGCTACTTTTGTGTTTCCGGCAGTTGTAATATCCGGAACTGTTGTTTTTTTAGGTAATAGTAGTGTAAGAGGGCCAGGCATGAAAGCCGATGCCAGCTTTGAGCTTATATTGTTTAGCTCAGCATATTTTTCAATCTCTGTAATACTCGAAACATGTATAATCAATGGATTGAATGCAGGTCTGTTTTTAGCGGCATAAATTTTTGCAACGGCACGGTCATCTAACGCATTACCGGCTAACCCATATACTGTTTCGGTAGGTATGGCTACCACTTCTTGTTGATTTAAAAATTTAGCAGCCTCCTGAATATTTGTACCAATAATGGTTTGCATATTACATAGGGTTTGGTAATGGGGCATCTACATAACTATCCAACAGGTCTATATGAAGGATGGTGCTTGTATTGTTTTCGTTGGGATGAAACATAGGAGTAAACTTAGCGCCATAAACAAATTCATCGGCTGTATAGGATGTTCTTGAGATCACTGTGTTAGAAAAACTCTCGTCAAAACCTTGTACAAACACTAAAATTTCTACGCCGGCTGTTTCAATATCTTTTTTTGTAAAATTATAAAGCGGACTTTCTTCTGTTATTTGATGCACTAATGTCCAGTTAGCCGTCATGGTATTTGCTTTAGAAATTTGTAAGGGTAAATCAAAAAATTTATTCTTGTGTTGCCCATCTTCTTCTACGCGTAATGCCATGGTTACTTTTACTTCTACATTCATTAAATAATTTTTTGTGTAAG
>JAIEQT010000077.1 GCA_019747455.1 Chitinophagaceae bacterium
ATCGCTTTCAATGGAATTTCCCTTTCTTCTTCTCACCCCATAATCCTAAAAGACTTTATGCGGGCGGTAATCATTTATTTGTAACAGAAAATGAAGGTCAAAGTTGGGAAACATTAGGTGGTGATTTAACAACAAACGATAAATCAAAACAGGCATCCAGTGGTGGTCCTATAACCAAAGACAATACATCAGTGGAATATTATTGTACCATTTTCACAGCTACGGAATCTGAATTGGAAAAATATGTATTATGGACCGGCAGTGATGACGGATTGATTCATGTAAGTAAAGATGGTGGTAAAACCTGGGAAAATGTAACACCACCCGATGCGGGTAAATGGATGATGTGGAATTGTGTTGATACGGATCCATTTAAAAAAGGTACTGCGTATTTTGCCGGCACAAAGTATAAGTTAGATGATTTTGCACCTTATTTATATAAAACGGAGGATTATGGTAAAACATGGAAAAAAATTGTAACAGGTATACCTGCTATGCATTTTACCAGAGCCATCAGAGCCGACAAAAAAAGAGCAGGTTTATTATATGCCGGTACCGAATACGGGATGTATATAAGTTATGACGATGGTGCCAATTGGCAATCTTTTCAACTGAATTTACCGGTGGTACCTATCACTGATATAACTATTAAAAACAATGATCTGATTGTGGCAACACAAGGCCGTGCTTTTTGGGTAATCGATGATCTTACCATTATTCAACAAAGAAGTGCAGCTATTCTCTCGAAGAATTTGCACGTATTCCCTGTGAATGATACCTATCGCTTAGATGGTGGTGGCGGAAGAAGAGGCAGAAGAGGTGGGACTTCTGTAGAACCCAATACGGGTGAAAATCCCCCGCTTGGTTTGGTTGTAAATTATTATTTGAAGGGAGTAACCGATAGCAGTAAATGTAGTATCACACTCTTTGATAAGCAACAAAAACCTTTGAAAACATTTAGTACTTCTTCCCGCGAAGCGGCGGATAAATTGGATATCAATGAAGGTATGAATCAATTTGTATGGGATATGAATCATGCAGCCGGAGAAAGAATTGAGGGGATGATACTTTGGAACGGAGGCGTGGGTACGGTAAAAATAGCACCTGGTACTTATAAAGCTCGTGTAAAGTATAATACGGATTCAGTAGATGTACCTTTTGTTGTTAAGGCAGATCCAACCTATAAAATGACTGATGCTGATTATGAAGCCCAGGTTAATTTCTTATTGCAAGTACGAGATAAATTTAATGATATACAAAAAGCCATCCGCAATATCAGAACGGTAAGAACACAAATTGCTGATTTAAATGGCAGAATTGATACGAAAACAAATAAAGAAATCAAACAACTAAGTGATTCTATCACCAAGCAATTAACAACAGTTGAAGAAGCTTTGTATCAAACAAAATCTAAAAGCGGACAAGACGTGCTCAATTTCCCCATTCGGTTAAATGATAAAATAGCCGGCTTGTGGGGCGTGGCAGCAAGTGGACAAAATCCGCCTACAAAGCAGGCTATAGATGCATTTGTAGATTTGGCGGCACAGGCAAATGTTCAGTTAAATAAATTGCAATCTATTATGGGTAATGAATTGAAACAACTCAATAAATTGATTAACGATAAACAAATACCTGTAATCGGCGTCAAACCAAATTTATAGGTTTAACCAGTAATTTAATTTAAATACCAATGCGCGACTTCTGCTTTTAAATAATGGATCGGTAAAATAATTATCGGTGTACACTAAAAACAGATCGCTCATTGGTTTGAAACGATATTGTAATCGGCTGTTTATATTGATATTGTTACGTTGGGTATTGTATTGTAAGAAAGTAGTCCAGAAAATTTTTGTAGAAAAATTTATTTCTGTACGTTGGGATATCAGCAATAATTCCGTTTTTCCATAGGGGCCTGGAAATATCAAATTATTATATTGTATATTAAAATCTAAGTTTACATGAGGTAAATGCCTTATGGTAAAACCAGTTATAAAAGACTGGTTGGTTCCGTTATAAAATCCACCAAAACCAATATTGGCGAAGAAGCTGAAAGGTTTTCGAAAATCGCTTCGGTAGTTCAGCGACATATTATTGTAGTTGTATTTGCCCGTTGGTAAAGGTGTTTCTCCGGTAAAAGAAGTTGGGAAAAACAAATACAGTTCGCTGTTATTTATTCTCAAATTAAAATTGGATGTATTCCTTAATTGACCATTAAAGCTTATGTTGGTATTGCGTTCATTAAACTTACCGTCGGGGTTAAATACTAAATAGTCATCGGCCTGAATATTATACCCTACTACTTTTCCTTTTTTGGGAATGATTCGATAGGAAATATTTGTGAATATATGTTTGAAACCAAGTCGTATGGTTGTATCCCTAATTGCGTCATAATTTTCAATACGCTCAATAAAACCCATATCTGCATAATAGTTGGTTCCCAATGAAGCAAGATCAACTACAAAGCCTAGATTCCGTCCACTATGTGATACACCTGTGCTATAATATTGATTGTTATTTATTATGCCAGGTTTAAAAGAGTGGTGATAGGTAGCCCAGGTTTGCCATGTTCCTTCTAGGTTAGAATATTGAAACTCCATCCCGGCATTACGGCTATACTCATTTAATGGATCAGCTATCTTCTCAGCGTTTGTCATAAAACTTTGCCGGTTCAATACGTACCCTTTTAATACCGATCGTTTAAATACACGTTGATCTACTGAAAGTGCCGTATAATTTTCTGGGGCATAAGTTCCTTGTCTACCGGTTTGCATATTCATAAAACCCAGCCTTGTATTCTTTGCGAGATTACCTGTAACCCTTGCGCCAAATAAAATAGGGATTTTATTTCCGTATTTATCTAATCCGATTTTTCTGGAATAAAACGGGCGGATAGGATCGATACCAAAACCTGAAAACAAATCGGCATTTTCTAAAAAAAAGGTTCTTCTTTCAGGAAAGAAAATATTAAAACGTGTGAGGTTTGTGACCTGCCTATCAACTTCAACCTGAGAAAAATCTGGGTTAACAGTAAGGTCTAGATGG
>JAIEQT010000178.1 GCA_019747455.1 Chitinophagaceae bacterium
TTACGTAGCTTAATAAGGGGTGCGCATATTGGTACCAGTTTTTCTTGCAGTGAAGTAATGCCTTTCTCTCAAAAGCAAGAAGATATGGAAGCTGCACAAAGAGCAGATATTTTATTGAACAGACTTTTTATAGAACCCGCTTTAGGAAGAGGATATCCCGAACATCATCATTTTCCCCTACTCGAAAAAATGCATATACATACTAAGGCATGGAAATACAAAGAAAGAATGCATTTTAATTTTGATTTTATAGGTATCCAAAATTATTTCGCCCTAACCGTTAAATACAATGCCATTATACCATATGTACATGCCAATGAAGTAAAGGCAAGTTCCAGAAAAGTACCCCATACAGATTTGGGATGGGAAATAAATGCAGATAGCTTTTATCGAATGATAAAAAGATTTTGGTTATACGGGACCGTTAAAAATATTATGATAACAGAAAGCGGTGCTTGTTTCCGCGATAAAGTAGTAAATGGTCATATTGATGATCATGCACGCATTCATTATTTTGAACAATATCTGAAAGCAGCTTTAAAAGCTAAAAAAGAAGGGGTCAATCTTAGTGGTTTTTTAGCCTGGACATTGACCGATAATTTTGAATGGAATGAAGGCTTTCAGGCTCCATTCGGATTGGTACATGTAGATTTTGCCACGCAATTAAGAACCATTAAAGCATCCGGGTATTGGTTCAGGAATTTTCTCAGATACTAGCTATATTTACCGTATGCAAAAGTTATTACTGCCTTTATTATTGGTTATTTCCTTTACTAGCCTTGCTCAGTCCATTCGTTTTGCTACCAGCGATACCATGAACGGGGTATTGTACTATAATCAGTTCTCATTGAATACATCAAACGTAGCAGCAAAAAAAGAATTGGTGGCTTTAGGTTTCGATGCAGGTGCTATTGTAGTAGAAACACATAAAAAAAATAGCAAGCGAGGTGTTAGCTTTCAACTAGTGGGATCTAATAAAATAGCGCCTTCTGTATTTGCTGTGGGCATAGGTGTGGGGATTGAAAAAAATAAAAAAGGAGCCAGTGTAGAAGCGGAATGGAAGTATCCTTTGCAAGAAGGAAAAACATACCAGTATATGATAACGGCCTTAAAAGATAGTGCGGAAAAATTCACTATATACACGGCTTATATCCAATTGCCTGAAAACGGAGCTTGGAAATTATTGGCTGCTTTTAAAAGGATGGAAGATGGGAGTTACCTAAAAGGATATCAGGTAGATGCTACCTTACAAGCCGATCAAATCCAACCCTGGGTACAAACAGATAGAGGAAGATGGCATGAACTAACTGTTGCTGATGGCTTTTCTCGTAAAGCCACCAATACCAGACCTCAAATAGATTGGTCGAAGAATTACGACTCGGCTATACAGGCTAAAAAAGATATGGATATCATTGCTAGTGCAGTAGCTAAAAAAATAACCGATACAAGTGGCAGTAAAGATGGCGTATTCTATACTATTACCAAAGAAAGTACAGGTAAATATGTGAAAGTGACCGATACCGTAACGGTTCATTATAAAGGAAGTTTATTATCTGATGGATCGATCTTTGATCAAACCAAAGATAAACCGGCTACATTTCCTTTAAACCGATTGATAAAAGGGTGGCAAATTGCCGTACCCATGTGTAAGATAGGTGGTAGTGTTCGCATTATCATTCCATCATCACTTGCTTATTCTATTCGCACCAGAAGCAAGAATATTCCACCCAATAGTATCTTGGTTTTTGATATCGATGTGGTAGATGCCAAATAATTTTATAAGTAACTCAACCATTTATGTTGTTTATTAGCTGCTTTGTAGGCTGCATACCATTTGCAAAATGGATAGAGTATAATCACCACTAATAACCAAATTCCATAAACATATAAAAGCGGTAAGCCTGCAGATAATGGTCGGCCAAAATCAAACGGTCCCGGCTTAATATCATATAAGGTAAATCCTTTTAATATAATCACAATTAGGAGTATCAAATGCAAAAGATACCAATGTAATAAATAGTAAAACATGGGTACACTACCATAGGTAGAAATGATATTCGTAAATCGATTCGATATTAGTTTTTCAGCTGCTGATAAAAAAAGCATCATGATACCCAGCATTAATAAGATAAAACATAAAGAAGGTGCATATTTCTGTACGTTCATAAAGGATAAAAAAGTAAAGAAAGGGGTATGCTGTTTCGCCCAGGGGAAAGGGTCGCCATAGATATTACTGAACCGTATAATCACGAATGCACCCAATAGTGATAAACCCGTTAGCAGAAAGGATTTTGATCTTTTGATAGCGGGGAGTTTGGTATAAAAATTGGCTCCAAAAAAACCTACCAGAAATATGCCTAGCCAAGGAATAACAGGATAGCTACTGACCATTAAAAAATGGGGTGTTTGGATAAGCAAACCTGGTCTTAAAAAAATAGTATATAACGATTGTACGATACGACTATCGGCTTTGATTACAGGTGGTAAAAGATTATGCAGAGCAATAATAGAAATACCAAGTGTGCCCAGTACTTTAATTGGTAAGCGAATGAGTAAACCAAGTATGAAAAAACTACCGCCTATTGCAGAAATTACCTGCAGTAAAATGCTATGAAAATGTATATCGAACCATAACCCAAAATTTACAAAGGTTAATTCAAGAAATATTAACCATAACCCTCTACTAAGAAAGAAGAATTGAGCATCTGCAATTGATTTTTTTTGCAAAGTGAGCCAGGCAGAAAACCCGATAAAAAAACAAAACTGGGAGCACATAAATGGGTGATCCATCTTGTAAAAAATAGGGCCGGGGTGGTAGTTGCCAAGTTTGTAGGGTCTTCTGTAGTTGCGGTGATGTGAAATAAATCACGCGTATGGTCTATTGCCATAATAATCATTACCAATCCTCTTACTATATCTACAGATTGAAACCGTGGGGCAGCGCTCATTTTTGTCATACACAAATTTTGAATCAAATAAAAATAGTCATTTTCTACCTTTTTTCTTCCCCCATTATATCTTACACCGTATACCCTATGCCCTCACAAC
>JAIEQT010000557.1 GCA_019747455.1 Chitinophagaceae bacterium
TCTTCTTCATATTTTACGTTTTAAAGTTAACTATTTAGTCTACTTTCAAAACGTACTATTTTTGGGGGAGCTTACACCACCCTGCTTTATAATCAAGATTCGTATGCTGCATAAACATATTTATCGATAGAATAGCTAATGCGCCCACTACCACCGGCTGTGGCGTTCCGATTATAAGACAAAGAATAATACCTGGAGATCCTTCTATTAACTGATGTAGTGCATGACGTTTTTCACCATTTAAAAAATACAATCGTTCCGAGCTATGGTGAATAGCATGGAGCTTCCATAAAAATTGGTATTTATGACTCTGCCAATGCAACAGAAAAAGAAAGAAGTCAATAATTGCAAGAGCAATTATAACCTGCATCCAAAATGGGAGTTGCACCGGAAACCATGATAAAAAACGAGTACTAGCAGCCAGCCATATAAAAAGAAACTGCGCAATTAGTTTTATACTGTAATTGATGATATAGTAAGTAAGGTCAAGGTTCCAGTCGTTTTTACTTCCTACCCAATTCTTTTCATAAGGTATCCACCTTTCTAATAACAAAATTAATACCCCAGTAAGTGTAATAAAAGGTATAGTGGCAAGGTATTGATTAACCCCAGCTCCTATCTCATATATGATTGTTGCAGAAGCAGATAGCATAATGATAGGGTAAATCCCAAACTGAAATACTTTCTTCATATGTAAACATTTTAGATCGCAAAAATGCTTAACCGAAAAGTAAAATACTTGAATAAACCTGCTATTATTTGAGTACTTCTGAAGGAGAAACCCCGAACATTTCTGTAAAAGTGCGGCTAAGATGGGCTACATCTGAAAAGCCCCCGCTATAAGCAGCTTTGGTAAACGATTGTCCTTTCATTACTTCTTGTAATGCTGCCTGCATTCTGCACCAAAGGATATACTTACGAAATGGTATCCCAATCTGTTCTTTAAATAAGTGGCTAAAGCGACTTTCAGAAAGATGTACTTTAGATGCCACAAATGTTATACTTATATCGTGATGTAGGACTGAATGAATCAATTTTATTGATTGTTCAATTCTTTCTTCGAGCTTATTGGTAACGAACACAATACCGGTTATTTTCTCAACAAGAGCAAGAATTAACCAATTTACTTTTACATCGTTATTCGATGCTGAATGAAACCAGTTGATAAATTCATTCCTAACCGCTTCGATTTCCTTACCAAAGTAGTGAAGCAACCCATGCTTTTTTAGTTTTAAGGATGTCTCCAATTTGTGTACTAAATTTAATTCAGCATCCAAATAAATGAAAATATAAAAATCATCCCGACCCGTAAATTGATGCGATAAATCAGCAGTGATAATGCTGCAAATACTTTCTTCAAAGTCAGTTCCATTTTTTGAAATCAAGAAAGGCTTATTAAATGATAGTACAATTTAAAGGGCATGGTGCGCATGTAGTTTAGTTTGAACCAGGCTTCCTATATAAACAGCCATACCATCAGCAATGCACAATTTGAAAGGAGTGCGTTTCATTCTTTACAATAAATCAATATAAGTCATCATTATTTACAACAGTCTTTCTTTCTTACGAAGATCGCCTTAAAACATTTCCAAAAAAAATGACCTATGGTTTTTAATGTATTCATTTTTCAAGTAGATAAACAGTAATCAAGCCCCTCATTGAAACTCATCTAAATGATCTACAATTTTAGTTCTAATATCCAACAAATGGATATGTATAAAAGTACTGTGATGTGTAAAATTACTCTAATGATGCTTAGAGTAAAAGCCAAACATAATTAACTGACTATTATTTATGTCTCCCGCATATGCAAACTGCTTATGGTTATCCATTTTGTGTTGAACTCCTTGCTTCCAATCAATATTTGTAGTGATACTGTTTTCTAAAGGGTCAAGATTGAAATATGCATAAAGATCCCCGCTCACAATAATATTCTTTATAATACCAGCTACTTTCGCTCTAGGATCGCCTACAAATTTCATCATTCCAGCTAATAACAACCCTGTAATTACCTTTTATCATTTTATAATATTTTTACTAACATTACAGCACTCATTACTATCATTAAAGCATCTTCAATGATGGTAATCGAACTCATGGGAAGATTAAAAACCGCCCCTAAACAAGCACATTTTATCTTTCTTTTATTGAATACACTTTGCAATACACCAACGATGCTGATAGTCATTATAGCCAGTGTAGCAATATTTGTTTCAATAGGCTGAAAATTTATGGCATACGCAATACCCAAGGTCAATTCTATAAAAGCATAGACATACCCCCATACAGGTATCTTTTTAGCGATTACATCGTACATGCTATAGCTCTCTGCAAACCCTTTAAGGTCAAGGAATTTAAAGAACGAAAAGGTTAAAAAGAATCCCGCCATAAATACATTCATAGCTTGCATCCAATGGAATTTACTATGCTGCGCACCTACAATTATTGAAATAGTAAATATGTACATAAAAATGATCAAAATTGGCTTATAGGTATTGAACCAGTTTTTTGTTTGTTCAACCGCTTCACTATGATTGTTTGTTGATATAGTATATTTTTTGTCGAGTGCATTTTGCAGTACAGAAAGCGCAATATGTTTATCCATAGTAATGGCAACAGTTTGTTGTTCTTTTGAAACATCAACATTGGTAATATTGGGCAGCATGAGTAAACTAGATTTAACTTTAGCCTCACAACCACTACAGGTGATCCCAGTAACTTTATATTTATGTGTCATAATTTATTTTTAAAACACAAAGTTACTTTTGGAGAGTAGTACTATTGTTACGGAATTTTGTTTAAATATTATACAATTTACAGTTCCTCAATTTTCTTTCGCTTATGGTCTCTAAGTGTTCTAAAATAACTGGGTGTAAAGCCGGTTATTTTTTTAAATTGACTAGATAAATACGCAACACTACTATAACCCAACCTATCAGCAATTTCAGATAAGTTTAATTCATCATATACTATCAATTCTTTTACCTTCTCAATTCGTTGTACAATAAAGTATTTTTCTATCGTTGTTCCTTCAACTTCGGAAAATAAATTACTTAA
>JAIEQT010000576.1 GCA_019747455.1 Chitinophagaceae bacterium
ATGCTAATCCAAGGAGATAATCTTCAGGCTCTAAAGGCATTGCTGCCTTATTACGCAAGCAAGGTTAAGTGTATTTATATTGATCCGCCTTATAATACAGGCAGTGCCTTTGAACATTATGATGACAATCTAGAGCATTCTAAATGGCTGGATATGATGTATCCACGACTGGAGTTGTTGAGGGAGCTTTTGAGCGAAGATGGAAGTATTTTTATACAAATCGATGATGATGAACACGCATATTTAAAAATACTTTTAGACGAAATATTTGGACGGAAAAACTTTATAAATAATATCGTGTGGAAAAGACGTGGAGGTAGCGCAAATCCTAAAAACAGATTAAATACTGTTACTGATCATGTATTATGGTATTCAAAAACATCTAATTATAAAGTCAATCACATATTTTCTATGAACGACGATATAACACAAGAATATATAAAAAAAAGGTTTGTCAATATAGATGACGCAGGGAGGCACTTTATGAAGTCTCCTATACAAAGCCCTAATTACAGACCTAATTTAATATATGATTATAAAGGGTATAAAACTCCTGTAAAAGGTTACTCTATTTCTTATGAACTGATGCAAAGTTGGGATGTAGAAGGAAAGTTATCTTTTCCTGATTCAAAAACACAAAATATTAATAGAAAAATATATCTTGATGAATACAAAGGTCAACCAGTGTCTAATTTGTGGTGCGATATAAAAGTTATTAATCCAATGTCAAAAGAGCGTTCTGATTTTGATGGCGGCCAAAAACCCGAAGCATTTATAGAGAGGATTTTAACTTTAGCTACAAACGAAAACGACCTCATCCTCGATTCCTTTCTAGGCTCAGGGACTACTGCAGCAGTTGCTCACAAAATGAACCGCCGCTGGATTGGAATTGAAATGGGTGAGCAAGCAAAAACACATTGTATAACTCGTTTGCAAAAAGTTATTGACGGTGAGCAAGGGGGAATTTCTAAAGACGTTAATTGGCAAGGAGGAGGCGGTTTTCGTTTTTATAATCTGGGCGAATCAATTTTTGATCAAGACGGAAGGATCAATAAAAATATCAAATTTGAGCATTTAGCCGCTCATATTTGGTTTTCAGAAACCAAGACTCCATTAAACCAACGGGATAAATCTTCTTTCCTTGGTGTATATAATGACACGGCTTATTATTTACTTTACAACGGCATCTTGGGTGATAAGAGCGTTTCCGGCGGTAATGTTCTGACTACGAAAGTTCTAGCCGCTTTACCGAAATTTAACGGTCTAAAAATAATTTACGGCGAAACAAGTCGCCTTGGACAGTTACGCCTTGAGGATAATCAAATTATTTTTAAACAAACTCCTTATGATATAAAGGCAAGGTAATTATGATTAAACTCAAAAACTATCAAGAGAAGTCTCTCGAAACTCTTCGTAGCTTTCTTGAGTTTTTTCGTTTTGAGGGGGTAAACTCGGCTTACGATAAAATTCAATATCAGCGTTACGGCGATACTAATTTTAAACCGTTCCAACCATTGAGCGGTTTAGGCGATGTGCCTTATGTTTGTTTGCGTCTACCTACGGGAGGCGGAAAGACCTTGCTTTCTGCTCATACTATTGCTATTGCCGGCAGGTCTTTTATTGAAAATGAGTACCCTCTTACACTATGGCTAGTACCGACTAACACTATAAAATCACAAACTTTAGAAACTTTACAAAACCCAGATCACGCAAATTATCAAGTTTTAGAAAATGCTTTTAACGGTAGGTTTAAAGTATTTGATATTGCAGATTTTAGACAAATTCGTCCACAAGATATTTCTGATTCCGTGTGTATCGTGATTTCAACTTTTGCATCACTGCGTGTCGATAATACCGATGGGCGCAAAGCTTACGATCATGATGAGAATTTAGAACCTCATTTTAGCAATATTCCGAATAATACCGAAGGAATGGAAAGACGGGAGAATGGAAAAATCAAATTTTCTTTTGCCAATCTTTTGAATTGGCATCGACCTTTGGTAATTGTTGACGAAGCTCATAATGCGAAAACTGATTTAAGTGTTGAGGTTTTGTGTCGTGTCAATGCGGTTTGTGTGATTGAATATACCGCAACACCCGCAAAGAATAGTAATGTTATCACTTCGGTTTCTGCTGCAGAATTAAAAGCAGAGCAGATGATAAAGTTGCCTATCATTCTTTCTGAGCATCTCTCTTGGGAACAGGCAATTACCGCTTCGATTCAGACTCGTCAAAGACTAGAGGAGATTGCCGTAAAGGATAAAGATTATATTCGTCCGATTATTCTTTTTCAGGCGGAAAACAAAGACAGGGAAATAACCGTAGAAGTTTTAGAAAAATATCTTATTGAAAATGAAGGAATAGATCGCAAACAGATAGCTATTGTTACCGGAGATCAAAAAGAATTAGATAACATTGATTTATTCAATCCAAACTGCGAGATTCGTTATGTTATCACGGTTCAAGCTTTAAAAGAAGGTTGGGACTGCTCCTTTGCTTATGTTCTTTGCTCGGTCGCAAATACTAAGTCGGCAACATCGGTTGAACAACTACTCGGACGAGTTCTTCGTATGCCTTATGCTAAAGAAAGAACTCAAGCCGATTTAAACAAGGCATATGCTCACGTTTCATCAAAAAGTTGGCCTCATGCGGTAAGTGAATTACACGACCGATTAGTTAACATGGGTTTTGAGCAGCAAGAAGTTGAAGATTGTATTTACACTCAACCTCTCCCTCTGTTTGAAGAAAAGCTATCAAACTCGTTTACGGTTACTTTAACTGCTGAGCCGGATCTATTAAATCTTGATTTCGCAGAGCGTGCCTTAGTTACGATTACAAAACTATCGGATGAGGTTTTTGAATTAAAAGTTGATCAAGGCTATAATAAAATTTTAGCAGAAAAATTAGTTGCTTCCGTAAAAGATAAGAAAGACAAGATAGAAATCGCTCTTAAATCAAAAATTCATATCAAACGTCAGTTAGAAAATTTAGCTCCCGCGCAGCTTGGTGAACTTTTTATTATTCCTCAATTATGCTTAAACTTTGGAGGTAATATAGA
>JAIEQT010000399.1 GCA_019747455.1 Chitinophagaceae bacterium
CACTTAAAGTAATGGACCTTATGCCAAAACATGAATTAGTTCCAATGATACAAAACGCTATTGTATCATTGGTTCCGCTAAAAGATACACCTATATTAGACACTTCATCGCCAAACAAGTTTTTTGAATCACTTGGTGCGGGAGTACCTATAATTCAAAATACAAAAGGATGGATGAAAGATTTTTTAGTGCAAAACCAAGTAGGATTTACAATTAATCCGAATGACCATATTTTGCTTGTAGATGAAATTATTAGAATTAACGAAATGTCTTTTGAAGATAGGATAATAATGTCAAAAAAATGTTTGGAAGTAGCAAAGCAGTTTGATAAGGATACTCTAGCACAATCAATGATTGAAGCTATATCAAAAATATGAAGTCATTTTTGCTTACAGGGTTTAATGGATTTCTGGGGTCATTCATTCAAGAATTTATTCTTTCTAATTCTTTATATGAGCTTACTAGAATCGGAAGGAGTCATATGGCAGACATGATTTGCGATATTGTAAATGAGGTGCCTACCTTTAAACAACGATATGATGTAGTTATACACGCTGCTGGGAAAGCTCACCAAACTCCTAAGAATGAGAAAGAAGATGATGAGTTCTATAAGGTTAATGTTCTTGGTACTACTAACTTGTTAAAAGCACTGGAGTTAAGTTTTTTACCAAAGTCATTTATTTTCATTAGTAGTGTTGCTGTATATGGACTTAGTAAAGGCAGTAATATAAAAGAGGAAGCGCTTTTATTGGCAGAAGACCCATATGGGGTGAGCAAGATTAAAGCTGAAAAAGTAGTGCAAGAATGGTGTAGCATACATGGAGTGATCTGCACGGTTTTGCGTCTACCTTTAATAGCAGGTCCGAGTCCACCAGGGAATCTTGGAACAATGATAAAAGGCATTCAGAAAGGATATTATTTTAATATTGGAGGAGGTGGAGCAAAAAAAAGTATGGTACTCGCAACAGACGTAGCAAAATATATTTTGCAAGCTGCCCAAGTTGGAGGTACATTCAATTTAACCGACGGATATCATCCTAATTTTAATGAATTAAGCGATCTCATTGCTAAGCAATTGGGAAAAAATAAGGTTAGAAATATCCCTAACTTTGTAGCAAAATCTATTGCCAAAGTAGGGGATTTTTTTGGTAGTAAGGCCCCATTAAATAGCGATAAATTTAAAAAAATCACTTCTACTTTAACTTTTGATGATTCAAAAGCTCGAGTTACTTTTGGTTGGAACCCTACCCCAGTTTTAGAAGGCCTTAAAATTTTAGATTCTACATTGTGATTCGTTTTTTTGATATTATTTTTTCATTTTTAGGTATTATTATTACCAGCCCAATTTTATTAGTTCTAATGATTATTGGCTTTTTCGATACAGGCTCTCCATTTTTTATTCAACAAAGAATAGGTAGGAATAAAAAACTCTTTTTTTTGGTTAAATTCAGATCGATGAGCATCAATACCCAATCGGTTGCTACGCACTTAGTAAATAAAAATGCGGTGACAAGATTCGGAGGTTTCCTACGAAAATCAAAACTAGATGAGTTACCGCAATTGTGGAATGTATTAATAGGAGATATGAGTTTAGTTGGTCCCAGGCCAAATTTACCCAATCAACTAGAACTAATTACAGGGAGGGAAAAAAGAGGAGTATATAATGTTCGCCCGGGTATAACCGGGCTGGCTCAAATTCAAGAAATTGATATGAGTACCCCTCGATTGCTAGCTGAAAAAGACGCTTCTATGATCCAAAACCTTAATTTGTTCAACTATTTTAAGATAATTATAGCTACCGTCACCGGTAAGGGTTTTGGCGACAGAATAAAAGCCTGATATTAATCATATATTTCTTTGATTTAATGAATAAAGCTGCTTATGCCTTCCTCTAAAATCAGAGCTATCCGAAAAATCAAAAACCTTTCCATCCTCCCAAGATGGATCATTTTCCTTTTAGATATAGCGATAACCATATTCGCTTTTATAATATCCTTTCTCATTCGGGTTGAATTTAATTTCTCGGCACTTCAGTCTTTCAACCTCCTGAATAACACACTCATCATGCTGGCATTTGTAGTGCCCATGTTTAGCCTATTCAGGGTATATGCCGGTATCATCCGCTTTACCGGTATGCAAGATGCCTTTCGTATTTTCTTTGTAGTACTATTTGCTAACGCAGGTTACTTGATTTTAGATCTATTCTATTTTCAATGGAATAGTGTACACCTGTTGCCTACTTCAGTACTCATCATCAATACCCTGCTATCTTTTATTTTACTTAGTGCCTATCGGGTGATCATTAAATATTTCTTTGCTTATATCACTACCATCAATAGTGCCAAAAAAAGAGTGGCCATTTTTGGAGCGGGCGATGTGGGTATATCTACCAAAAGGGCTTTAGAACACGATATGACGGCCAATGTACAGATGGTGCTCTTTTTTGAAGACAATCCAAAAAAAGTAGGTAAGAATATTGATGGCATCAAAATATTTGATTCAGCCAATATTAAAAAACTACTCAAAGATTTTGCGATAGATGAACTCATTATCGCCACCACCAAAATACCTTCTAAACAAAAAAACGAAATCGTTGATTTTTGTCTGGATCAAAAAATTGGGGTGTTCACTGTGCCGCCATTAAAAACATGGATCAACGGACAATTAAATTCCAAACAATTACTGAATATAAGAATTGAGGATCTGTTAGAGCGGGAACAAATAAAAATTTATAATGAAATTCTTTTCAAACAACTCAACCGTAAAAAAGTATTGGTAACAGGTGCGGCAGGTTCTATAGGCTCTGAAATTGTTCGCCAGCTTATTCAATATAAACCGGAATGCATCATCATCAACGATAGCGCAGAAACACCATTACACGATCTCAAATTAGAACTGGATGAGTTAGGATTTACAAATTATAAATTGGCTTTAGGAGATATTAGAAATAAACTGGTAGTAGATGATATTTTCGAAACCCATCTACCTAATTATGTATATCATGCGGCTGCATACAAGCATGTTCCCATGATGGAAGATGCTCCTTTTGAAGCCGTATGTACC
>JAIEQT010000225.1 GCA_019747455.1 Chitinophagaceae bacterium
AAACGTTGAAAAACGCAAATATAAGGCTATACATTTACAATTAAAACCGGTATACGCAAACGATGCCGAACATCTTCGATAGTTTCCCCAAAAATCATATCCTTGATCCCGGTATGTCTGTGTGCCCCCATCACCAATAGATCTGCCCCCTCCTTCTCTACTATTCTTACAATTTCAGCTACCCGATTTTTATATCCGAGGAAACCGGTAACCATAAATCCTTTTTCACGCAATTCATTTTCATAAAAAGCCATACGTTGCTTATCATAAATCGTTTCAGCATCATCACTGGATGAATCCAAATAGTTTGCGGATGCACTTTCTACAATATGTATAAATATATAACCGGTACCGCTTACACCTTGCGCTAAAGCATAGGCAATTAATTTTTCATCTTTATTACTGAAATCTAGGGCAACAGCAATTCGCTGATATTTTTTAATGGCTAAATCCTTTAGAATCGGAATATCGCCATGCATATTAACAGATATTTCTTTGCGTTTATGCAAGTAGGGATATACGGTCATTACCACAAATAAGCAAACAAAAGCGACGATAAGTAATGCTACCAACAACTTGAGCCATAGCGAATAATCACCGCTGAAAACAACACCGGCTTCTTCGGCCACTAATTTAACATTCAATGCAACTAATATTGCCGCAACTAACCAGGCGAGTATTTGTGTTAATTTCCCAATAGCAAATACACCCATTTTTTGTTTATCACTTACAAATATGATTAATGGAATTACCGCAAAGCCAAGTTGCAAACTCAAAATAACCTGACTAAAAATCAATAAAGCATCAACCTTTTCATCACCATACAAGAGGATCACAAATACGGCTGGCACAATAGCAATTAATCGGGTTAGGAGCCTTCTTAACCAAGGGTTTATCCGCAAATGCAAATAACCTTCCATTACTATTTGTCCGGCTAAAGTTCCGGTAAGTGTGGAACTTTGTCCGGCGGCAATTAAGGCAACGGCGAATAATATAGGAGCTAACGCGTTTCCCAGTAAGGGTTGCAGTAATTGGTGTGCATCTTCAATTTTCGCAACTTGTGTATTACCAGTGGTAAAAAAAACACTGGCAGCAAGTACCAGAATAGCCATATTAACTAAAAAAGCTGCATTTAAGGCAATGGTACTGTCGATGATATTGTACTTTATGGCTCTTTTAATTCCTATATCATCCTTACTAATTTTGCGTGTTTGTACCAGCGCAGAGTGTAAGTATAAATTATGGGGCATAACGGTGGCACCAATAATTCCAACGGCTATATATAAAGCACCGTCATTTAATCCTGAAGGCATAAACCCCTTTGCCACCTCAACCAGCGGCGGCTTAGCCAACAGAATTTCAATAAGAAAAGAGAGACCGATAATCGCTACCAATGCAATGATAAATGCTTCCATTTTTCGGATACCGTATCGTTGTAATAATAAAAACAGGAAAGTATCGAGTACGGTAATAACGGTTCCCCATAACAGGGGTAATCCGGTTAGTAAATGAATACCGATGGCCATGCCTAATACCTCGGCTAAATCGCAAGCGGCAATAGCCAGCTCTGCTAGCAAGTACAAACAAAAATTTACCAAGGGCGGATAAGTTTCCCTATTTACCTGAGCCAAATCCTTTCTTCTAACAATACCTAATCGGGCACTTAAGCTTTGAAGCAGTAAAGCCATTAAGTTGCTCATAAGCAGTACCCAGATCAATGTATAGCCAAATCGAGCCCCACCCTGTAAATCGGTTGCCCAGTTACCTGGATCCATATAGCCAACGCTTACCAGGTACGCCGGACCAATATAAGCCAGTATACGCCTCCAACCTTTACGTGGGGTGGTAGTATCTACAGTTTCATGCACTTCACTCAACGAAATATCAGAACTTCTTTCTCCCGGCATGCAGATTGTTTTTAAAGAATAAATATAAACGCTATTTTTAGGCAAATAAGCTTTTTATGAAAAAATGCTTGCCGATTATTCTATTATTGTTTTTGGTAGCCTGTAAGGAAAAAAAAATAGACTTTTCCGGAGAGGTTCCCGTAAAAGAGAAAGATTTTATCGCTGCTTTTAAACCTTTACCACTTCCCTATTCTCTGTTAGATACCGGTATCAATGGGGCCGCAGACAGTTTAACGATAGGTATTAAAGTATTTGAGCAATTCATACCAGATTCCGCATTTACATCAATTTTAGGTAAGAATAGAAAAGTTAGCATAAGACCGGTAGGAAAAATTAAAAAAGAAAAAGAAAATTATCTGTTAACCCTGATCAGCACAAAATCGGAAACTAAATTGGTAGTTTTTGTGCTAGACGCAAAAACAAAATTTTTAGGAGTTAAGGAATTAATGTCGAGCAAAGATCAGGAAGATGGATATCAGCACGCCGTGTCTATCAATAAGGAACCTACTTTTATGCTTGTAAAAGAGAAAACAATAAAGGAAACCAATTTATTTACAAGAACCGGTTGGGTATATAATAATGCCGGCTTTTTTATGGTAGTAATAACCGATTCTAACGAAGACCCAAAAAAACAACAAATTATAAATCCGATCGATACGCTAGCGCGCAAAAATAAGTGGAGCGGCGATTATGTAAAAGATAAGAAGAGTTATGTATCTATACGCGATGGTAAAGATGTTAATAGCTATACTTTTTTCATTCATTTTGAAAAAAATGAGGGAACATGTATCGGAGAATTGAAAGGTAATATGACGATGAAAAGCAATAAAACCGGGATATATACAGCTAATGCTGATCCCTGTATTATTGATTTCAATTTTGAAGGGTCAGAAGTAAATGTAAAAGAGCAAGGAAGCTGTGGAAATCATAGAGGTATCAAATGCTTTTTCAATGATAGTTTTCAAAGAAAGCGAGAACCCAAACAAAAAGCATCAAAAAAATGATATACAAGGTTTGCGCTTGTGTATTTCTTCTCAAAAATTAGTTTATTACCCACATATCAATGTGTAAAAAATACATTATTATCAAAAACACTATATTGCAGTTAAGAATAGTTCACCAAATAAACAATTATGAATTTTAGAAACTATCAGGTTCCGT
>JAIEQT010000137.1 GCA_019747455.1 Chitinophagaceae bacterium
GTGTGTTAAGCTTGAAATTGGTTTCATCACTGTTTATATGCAGTGTTTTCTCTTCATGTCCGCTTCCATTATCAGCCTTAATAGAGTGGGCATTCAAATCTATATCGGCTTTGCCCTTGCTCATTATAATCACTGTTTTTTCGTTGTTGGCACAAGCCATCATAAAACAAATGGCAACCATCCCTAGAATATACTTTTTCATATACAGGTAGTTAAAAAAATCCCCCATGCAAGGCATGAGGGATTGAATGTACAATTTTTAATGCAATTTTTATTTTGCAGCTGCAAAACGTTCAGCCACTTTATTCCAGTTCACTACATGCCAGAAAGCGGCTAAATAATCGGCGCGGCGGTTCTGGTATTTTAGATAATAAGCATGTTCCCAAACATCTACACCCAGAATAGGGCTACCTTTTACTTCAGCAACATCCATTAACGGATTATCCTGATTTGGGGTAGAAGATACTTCTAACTTGCCATCTTTTACGATCAACCAAGCCCAGCCACTTCCGAAACGAGTGATACCGGCTTGTGCAAATTTTTCTTTAAATGCATCAAAAGAACCGAATGCGCTATTGATAGCATCTACTAATGTGCCTGAAGGATTACCTCCGGCATTAGGCGCCAGGCTTTCCCAAAAGAAAGTATGGTTCCAATGCCCACCACCATTATTGCGAACAGCAGGACTAATAGTACCGGCAACTTTTACCAATTCTTCCAACGATTTTCCTTCGTTTGGCGTACCTGCCACAGCTTTATTCAAATTATCTACATAAGCCTGATGATGTTTACCATGATGAATTTGCATGGTAGTTGTATCGATATGTGGCTCTAAGGCATCATGTGCGTAGGGTAAAGGAGCTAAAGAGAAAGACATAAATTATGAATTAAGAGTTATGAATTAAATATTAAAACAAAGTTACCGAAATATAGTTGAATAAAGGTTTCGGGTTACGAGTTACGAGATTCGGGTTATTTGAACGCGAAGGCGCGAAGACTTTCTTATCTCTTCGCCTTAAAAAAGCTCTTCATTAAAAAAGCGCACTCAGTTTCGAGTACACCACCGAGTAATTCAGTTTTTGGATGAAAGGGCCAGTTGTTACCTGCCGTTTTTCGGTATCCATTTTTTTCATCAGAAGCGCCATATACAATACGTCCTATTTTACCCCAGTACAAAGCCCCGCAACACATCAAGCAGGGTTCTACTGTTACATATAAGGTAGCTTCAGGTAAATATTTCGTGCCCAGTGAACTATATGCTGTAGTGAGAGCCAGTATTTCTGCATGTGCCGTAGAATCGTTGAGTAACTCTACCTGGTTATGTGCTCGTGCAATGATCTTATTTTGTAAAACAACCACAGCACCAACAGGTACTTCATCGGCCTCATAAGCAGTTTCTGCTTCTTTCAAGGCAAGCCGCATAAAGTACTCATCGTTATAGGGAAGCATCTACAATTTTTTGATCATAATATTTCTATACCATACATTATCACCATGATCTTGTAAGGCGATATGACCGGAAAAAAATCTACCAAAATCGGGTTTGTCCTTAAACTTACTTCCTGCAATCATGGCTCGCCATTCGGCATCTCCGTATGTGGTATTCACCACGTTTTCTCCATTGAGGTAAAAATCCAGTTTACCATTATTCGCAATGATCTCCACTAAATTCCACTCGCCTACGGGCTTTACAGCACCTTCTTTTCCTTCGATCAAATCATACAAATTACCTGCCCGGTGTTTTTTTATTTTTCCATCGGGGTGGCCATCATTATCTAGTACTTGCATTTCCGGACCGGTATGCCATACATAAGGATATTTTGCCGGATCATCTTGTACAAAAAAAATAATACCGCTATTACCGTTTTTTGCAATTTTCCATTCCAAGCGTAAGTGAAAATTACCGAACGATTGATCACTTACAATATCGCCTCCATCTTTTTTAGAAGGATCAAAATGAAGTGTTCCATCTTCTACGATCCATCCGCTGCCTATGGTAGTTTTACCATAGGTGTGCCAACCAGTGGTGGTTTTGCCATCAAATAGGGGGATCCATCCGTCTTTTTTTTGTTGGGTAGTGTTACCAAATAAACTGCCCATACAATAAATTGTTACAAATAAAAATTGCATATGTTATTTTTTTAGAAGCATGATATATTTCACCATTTGCTCAGCATCGGCTTCAGACAATTGAGGATGCGCAGTCATAGGAACAGCACCCCATACGCCTTGTCCGCCTTTAATAATTTTACCTGCGAGCATCTTTACATTTTCAGGCGTGTTTTCATATTTAGCGGCTACTTCTTTATACGCCGGACCAATCAGCTTGTCGCTTACTTTATGGCAGGTAAGGCAATCGGATTTACCAATAAGCTCTAATCCTTTTTGATAATCGGGGTTAGCGCTGATATCATTAGCTGCCGTGGCTGCCGGTGTTGCCGTTTCTGTTGTTGCTGTTTTCTCTTCTGTTTTTGTTTTTTCTCCGCCGCAAGCAACCGCAGCAGTAATAGTAAGTAGTACAAAAATTTTTTTCATAATGATGCTTTGAGGAGTTGAAGATAAAGAATTATATACCAAGAATTTTTTTATTGAAAGCTTCATCTGATCCTGTGCCGGCAAAATCATCAAAAGTTTTATCGGTTACACGGATGATATGCTGTTTGATAAACGGCGCGCCTTCGGCCGCGCCAACTTCAGGATGTTTCAATGCACATTCCCATTCCATTACTGCCCAACCGGTATAATCGTATTGTGCCATTTTACTGAAGATGGTTTTGAAATCCACTTGTCCGTCGCCTAGTGAACGGAATCTACCAGCTCTTTCTACCCAACCTTGGTAACCACCATATACACCTTGTTTGCCGGTAGGATTGAACTCAGCATCTTTTACATGAAACATTTTAATACGTTCATGATAATGATCGATATAAGCTTTATAATCCAGGCATTGTAATACAAAGTGAGAAGGGTCGTATAGCAAACAGGCGCGAGAGTGACGTTTTACTTTTTCTAAAAACATTTCATAACTAATACCGTCGTGTAGATCTTCGCCCGGGTGAATTTCGTAGCAAAGATCTATACC
>JAIEQT010000453.1 GCA_019747455.1 Chitinophagaceae bacterium
AAAGTAACTATCAGCGGGCACCTTATGAAGAAGCCCCACGTGGTCGCTTATACAGAGATGAAAACGATAAAATACTCGGTGGCGTATGTAGTGGCTTAGCCAGTTATTTGCGGGTAGATCCTACTATTGTTCGTTTAGTATTTGCACTCATCACTTTTGGTGCAGGCACCGGTATCTTACTCTATATTTTGTTGTGGATCATTCTCCCCTCAAAATCACTGGTACATGTTACTTCTTCAAAAAGATTATATAGAAATCCGGAAGAAAAAGTAATAGCCGGCGTAGCCAGCGGTATCGCTACCTATTTTGATATTGCGATTTGGATACCCCGCTTGATCTTTGCTATGCCACTGGTAATCGGTATTATAACCAATATTTTCCGCTCGGCCTTTTGGTTCGACTTCGATCCATTCCCCAGCTTCATCTTTGGCTCTTTCGGCGGTACGCTGTTTGTAACCTATGCCATATTATGGGCTGTAATACCGGAAGCAAAAAGTGCATCCGAGAAACTAGAAATGCGTGGTGAAAAGGTAGACCTGAACACAATTAAAAATACTATTCAGGAAGATTTGGAAGGTTTTAAAACCCGTGCCGAAAAATGGGGTAGTGAATTTTCTGAGAAAGCTAAAGAGTTTGGTAACGAGTTTAGCAGCACGGTTCAACAAAAAGGAAAACAATTTGGTAAAGAAGCAGGAACAGCCAGCAGAAGTAGTGCCAATAGAATTGGAAATATTATCGCTACCCTGTTTAAAGCATTCTTCCTCTTTGTAGCTGGTGTAATCGCATTCGCACTTTTTGTAGCATTGATGGCTATGATGACCGCAGGTGTAGCAGCATTCCCTTTAAAAGATTTCTTCCTCGATGGATTTTGGCAGAACTTTCTTGCCTGGGCAACTATCCTACTTTTCTTACTGGTGCCCGTTATTGGTATACTTGTATGGCTTATCCGCAGAATCATTGGTGCCAAAGCTGGTAGCAGATATCTGGGTTTTGCTTTCGGAGGATTATGGACATTAGGCATTGTAAGTGCTGTTTTCTTAGCTGCCTTTATTACACAGGATTTTGATGCTCGTGCGAAAGAGAAAAAAGATATCGCCATTCAACAACCGAGTACCAAAAAACTGATTATCAAAGTAGAGGATTCAAGAGTACGCGTAATCGGCAAATGGCTTCACCTCGAGGGCTTCCTGGGTTATGATGGAGATAGTATCATCCTGAATAATGTGAGCTTACGTATTGCCAAAAGTCCGGATTCATTGTACCATGTATACTATACCAAAATGAGCAATGGTAAAGATGAAAATGTAGCGCTGGCAAATATCAACGAAATAAATTATGGTTTAACACAAATGGATAGTGTGCTAGTATTAAACCGTGGCTTCAACCTAAAAAAAGGAACCAAGTTTCGTAACCAAAGTGTAATTGTAACAGTACAAGTACCCGTAGGTAAGAAAATTGAAATTGATGAAGAAGTATCTCGACGCTTACAATGGATGCACTTCAAGAAAGGAAATGATAGTTTCGATTGGGATAATGAATGGGAAAATGGAGATGGCAACTGGAGTTCTAATACAGAATATATTATGACACCTTCCGGTAGAGAAAGAATTGATAAACGTAAAGAAGACGACAATAATAGTGATGACGCCATCGAAAACTATAAGCGTAGCAAAGAAGAGTTACGTAAAGAGTTAGAACGCAAACAAAAAGAAACAGATGAATTAAAAAAAGAATTGGAAAAGGCTCCCGATACCGTGAAATATAAATATCAAAAAGCAGTTTCCTTAAACCAACAAGACGTGAAGCCTTCCCTGAAAGTGAAAGAAGCAGAACCGAAAAATGAATTGATTGGAGAGTTCGGTATGTTCTCTCTATTGCAAATGCAAGCTTAAAATCGGTTCAGGTTGGAAAATGGAGCCCTGTGCGCCCCGGCGTGTGGGGCTCTACTTATAACATAATATAACTACCATGAAAAAGTTAATTTTATTACTACTTACGATTATCGTGATCTTTTCAAGCTGTGGAAAGAAAAGAAAAACTGTCATAGATAATGGTCCTGTCCGAATTGAAACCAATGAAAGTATTTTTAAATATACATTCAAAGCTCGCTTTCCAAAAGAAAGAACCGTATCAATAAAAAATTTGCTCTCTACAAAACTAGATCAACCGGAAATATTAGAGAATCGTTCGGTTAATAACAGCGTTCGTTTATTAAACCAAACAAGTTTTACGCTAAAACTAAGACCCGGTGCACTAGAAATAAGTATCAGGAAAAATAATAGAACGGAACAGGAAATTGAAGACATACAGAATTTAGGGAAGTCTATTCAGCGAATACTTCTGAACCCTTAATTCCTGTATTTTTGCGACACAATTGCCAGACATGAAGAATACCCCTTTCACACAGAAACACATTGCTTTAGGAGCCAAAATGGCTGAATTTGCCGGATACAACATGCCTATTAGCTACACAGGTATTAATGATGAGCATGCAGCCGTTCGCAAAAATGCAGGTGTATTTGATGTAAGCCATATGGGTGAATTCATCCTGAAAGGGGAACATGCACTGGATCTTATTCAACGCGTTACCTCCAATGATGCAGCCAAACTTGTAAACGGACAAGCACAATACAGTTGCCTACCAAATGAAACCGGAGGTATTGTAGATGATCTGATCGTATACTGTATAGAACAAAATAAAACATACATGCTTGTTGTGAATGCGTCTAATATAGAGAAAGACTGGAATTGGATAAGCGCTAAAAATACCAACCATGTAGACATGCACAATATCAGCGATAAAACTTGTTTACTTGCGATACAAGGACCAAACGCTACCAAAATATTACAGCCACTTACCGATATGGATATCATGAACCTTAAATACTACACTTTTGTAAAAGGTATTTTTGCAGGGGTTGAAAATGTGCTGGTAAGTGCAACCGGTTATACCGGATCTGGTGGTGTTGAAATCTATTTTGAAAACAGCAATGGCGCAGCTGATAAAATTTGGGATGCCATTTTTGAAGCAGGTAAAGAAGCCGGTATTAAACCAATAGGTTTAGGTGCGCGTGATACACTTCGTTTA
>JAIEQT010000304.1 GCA_019747455.1 Chitinophagaceae bacterium
AAATCTACTGCATAATTATTATGTTCTTCAATACCAGTTGCAACGGCAAAAATATTAGGATCGAAAATAATATCCTGCGGTGCAAAACCTACCTGCTCAGTAAGAATTTTATAGGCTCTGGTGCAAATCTCAATCTTACGGTCTTTGGTATCTGCTTGTCCTATTTCATCAAAAGCCATTACAATTACGGCTGCACCAAAAGCCTTACAAATAAAAGCCTGTTCAATAAATTTCTCTTCTCCTTCTTTCATGGAGATCGAGTTTACAATACATTTTCCCTGAACACATTTCAGTCCCGCTTCTATGATCTCAAATTTTGAGCTATCTATCATAATCGGAATTCGTGCTATGTCGGGTTCGCTTTGTAATAAATTCAAAAATGTGGTCATAGCACTAACACCTTCCAGCAAAGCATCATCCATATTCACATCCAACACCTGTGCACCATTTTCTACTTGTTGTCGGGCTACAGAGAGCGCTTCTTCATATTTATTTTCTTTAATGAGTCGGGCAAATTTCTTAGAGCCGGTTACATTCGTTCTTTCTCCAACATTTACAAAATTGGTTTCCGGTCGAATAACCAAAGGTTCTAATCCTGATAGTCTTAAATATGGTTTGATCGTGTTCATGTTAGATTAACGCAGTTTCGATAATGGGTAATTGTCTGGGTGCTATATTGCTTACTTCATCTGCAATATGTTTGATATGATCTGGGGTGGTTCCGCAACAGCCACCTACAATATTTACAAAACCTTCTTTGGCCCACTCTTCAATAAAATGAGCTGTTTCATGTGGCTGTTCATCATATTCACCCATGGCATTAGGTAAGCCTGCATTCGGATAAGCCGATGTATAACAAGCGGCAATCTGAGATAATTCTTCAATATGACTTCTCATTTCCGCTGCCCCTAATGCGCAATTTAAACCAATGCTAATGGGGTTGGCATGCATAACGGAAGTATAGAATGCTTCCAATGTTTGTCCGCTTAAGGTACGTCCCGATGCATCGGTAATGGTACCGCTGATCATGATGGGTAGTTCCGGTAATTTTTTATCTCTAAAGTATTTTTTTGCAGCGTAAATAGCGCCTTTGGCATTCAAGGTATCGAAGATAGTTTCTATCAATAGTATATCTACACCACCTTGCACCAAGCCATCAATTTGCTCATAGTAAGCAGCAGCTACTTCATCGAATGTTACGGCCCTAAAGCCTGGGTTATTTACATCGGGTGAGAGGCTCAATGTTTTATTTAATGGACCAATGGCTCCCGCCACAAACTTGTGGGAACTGTTCGGATTTTCTGCGAGAAACTCAGCAACAGCTTCTTTAGCGCATCTGGCAGCAGCTACATTCAATTCGAAAGCCAATGACTGCATATCATAATCGGCCATGGCAATCGTGGTGCTACTGAATGTGTTGGTTTCAATAATATCGGCACCCGCGGCAAGATATTGTTTATGTATGCCTTTGATTATTTCAGGTTGGGTGATACAAAGTAAATCGTTATTACCTTTTACATCGCAATGCCAGTTGGCAAAACGGGTTCCTCTATAATCGGCTTCGGTAAGTTTATGACGTTGAATCATGGTACCCATAGCACCGTCAATCACCAAAATTCTTTTCTCAAGCTCTTTTTTTAATTGCATAATATTCCTTTTAGGACCGCAGTGGAGCGTAGAGAACAATAAAACGTAGGGAAGAAAATATTCGTAACGTTTATTAGTTCTTTAACTCCGCCGAGGCGGGGTGCCGGGTTGAACAATAAACAAATCTACCCGAGCAATACGCAAAGATAAGCAGGGAAAGGGATTTAGCCAAAAGCTTATTGATACAAACAGCGGATATCGGCATTTACTTTCGAAGTAACACCTGTACCATCAATGTTAAAATCTTTCATTACTATTGGGAACTTAGCGGTTACCGTAGGTTTGCCATTTTTAACAATAATACTTCCTTCTACCGTAATATTTTTGGTAACCCCGTGTAAAGTTAAATCGCCTTTGGCAGTTGCTTTATACACGCCATCTTTAGCGAAATTGACGTCTTTGATATTGGTAATGGTTCCCTTGAAATCGGCACGAGGAAATTTGTTACTCTCTACATATTTATCATTAAAATGCTCTTGCATTTCAGCCAATTGAAACCGAAAACTTTTCAGTAACAAACTAAAACTAATGCTACCATTATCGGCTAATCTACTGGTAACTTCATTATTAACCGCTTTTACATCGGCATCGTCGGTAGCTAAAAAACTGATTTTTCCGTTACGAGTACCAAATTGCTTTTGGGCGTTGGCGGTTGTTAATGCAAACACTACTATTAAAAGAAGTAATATTTTTTTCATCTCTCTCAAATTATAAACTGTTTTTAATATTATGAACTTCCTCGCTCCTTCCCCTTCAACAGGCTCAGGGTTAGAGTTCGGAGCGACCCTTACCAATGACTATTGACTATTGACCAATACCCCCTCATTAATCACCACATTGGCATCCGGTATATAGCCGGTACAAATTCCTTTGAATGTGATTGTATCACCCACTTTTAAATCGCCCGGTTTTTCTTTGAAAGTGCAATTGATCACTACAAAAGCATCTGCCGTTTTAAAGTCGGCCACTGTTTTGCCATCTTGGTTAGTTGTTACAGAAACCACTTCACCAGATACAGCAACAGCTTTATCTAAATATTGTTTATTGGCAGATTCTTCGTTGGCTTTAAAAGCCTGGTAAAGGGAATCGGCTGTAATTACAAGGGCCTCTTCTTTGGTAACATCTCGGTGAGGCTTCGTATAAATACGATAGATAATGATGCCGGCTGTTAATATCCCCGCCAGCCCGATCCATAGCGTAATTTTCATCCACTTTTTCATAAAATCGATGTTATAACTGCAAATTACAATTTTATTTTCTTTAAGTTCAAATCGAAATGATTATTTAACGTATTGCTGAACCGGTAATCGGTTGGCAATACTTCGTGCCAACGTCATTTCATCCGCATATTCTAACTCCCCCCCAAAAGCAATACCCCGTGCAATTGTGGTAACAGTACAGGGAAGATGCGCCATTTTTTTCTGGATATAATAAATGGTGGTA
>JAIEQT010000611.1 GCA_019747455.1 Chitinophagaceae bacterium
CCGTAAATAAAGAAACACGTACATTTGTTTGGGCAAATAACCAAGCATCAGATGAAAATTTCAAATGAAACCAAAGTAGGGGCATTAACAGCAATAGCCATCACTTTCCTTATCCTGGGATTTAATTTTTTAAAAGGAAAAACACTCTTAAAAACGGGGAATTATTTATTTGCTCGTTATACAGATGCCAAAGAGTTAAGAATCTCGAACCCGGTTTTTGTTAATGGGTTCCAAGTTGGAGCAGTTGCCGATATTGAAAATGCCGACCAACAACTCTCTACTATTGTTGTTTCAATAAAACTGAAAGACAATTATCAAATACCAGCCAACTCTGTTGCTACCATCAATAGTAACCCGCTTGGCTCACCAAGTATTAGCATTGCGCTGGGAAATGAAAAAAAATACTTGCAATCAGGAGATACCATACAAACCGCACCCAGTGCCGGCTTGCTAGGTGGTGTAATGGATAAATTAAATCCGGTAGCTGATCAATTGAAAACAACCATTCATACACTGGATAGTGTTTTAAAGAATGTAAATACGATTTTTGATACCACAACTAAAAATAATTTGCAAGCTGTTATTGCTAACGTAAATAAGACCACCGCAAGCTTAGTGGCTTCCTCAGCTTCGTTAGAAGCTATGTTACATAAACAAACAGGAACCATTACCAAATCAATGGAAAACGTAAATAGTTTTACTAAAAACTTAAGTGATAATAATGATAAGATTACACGTTCTCTCGATAATGTAAGTAAGGCAACAGATAATTTAGCAAAAGCCGACTTATCGGGTTCTGTTGAAAAATTAAAGCAAGCTGTTTCAAATATGAATACAGTCATTGCAAAAATGAATTCACAAGACGGCTCTCTGGGTAAACTCATCAATGATAAATCACTGTATAACAATTTAAATAATACTATCCGAAGTGCCAATATTTTAGTGGATGACCTTAGAGTACATCCAAAACGATATGTAAATATTTCTGTTTTCGGGAAAAAGGATAAAACTGGCCCACTTACCGCACCTACAAGCGATTCTCTATTGAAGCAATAAATCATGATTAAAAGAATTATTTTATCTAACCTATTGCTCATACCGGTATTTTTGTTTGCACAAAAACCTGCTAACGATACTGCTTCATCTGAAGCAAAACGCTTGGATATATTATTCGCAGATAGGTATAATATTCTCACAAAAGACAGTACCACCTTCGTATCATTAGCCGGCAATGTAAAAGTTCAGCAAGGCAAAACTTTTTTTTATGCGGATAGTGCCGTTTTGAACAGATCATTAAATATGCTGGAAGCTTTTGGCAATGTACATATTAATGATGCTGATAGTGTTCACACGTATGCACAATACCTTAAATATTTAGGAAAAGAAAAAAAAGCTTTTTTAAAGAACAAAGTAAGGCTAACAGATGGTAAAGGAACCCTCACTACCGAAGAATTAGAATATGATGTTACCATAAAAATTGGTACTTACTTGAAAGGGGGAAAATTAGTAAGCAAAAAATCTACACTAACAAGTACAGAAGGCTATTATTATGGAGATACAAAAGATGTAATTTTTAAAAGAAAAGTATTGATGATAGACCCCGATACAAAAATTACAACTGATACATTACAATATAATACATCAACAGAACTTACCACTTTTACAGCACCTACTATTATCTATAATATAAAAGATAAACGTACCATAAGAACCAGAGAAGGTTTTTATGATATGCGAAACAAAAAAGCAGAGCTTTATAAAAGATCGGTAATTGAAGATAGCAGTTCTACTTTCACCGCAGATGATATGGCTTTTGATGATTCTACTGGTTTAGGAGAATTTAGAGGAAATGCGGTGTATAGAACCAAAGATGCTACAGAAGGTTTTGATATGATCGCCAATAATATCAAAACCAACAAAAAGAAAAATGCATTGGTGGCCACACAAAAACCTCTTTTGATTATCAAACAGAAAGCTGATACCATATATATCACAGCAGATACTTTATATTCAGCAAAACTTTCCGACCTGAAAAAGCAGCGTAAAGTGGTACAAGTTCGCGATTCACTGTTACCCCACCCTATTGTGAAGAAAGGAGAGGAAGATAGTACCGACAAGTTTTTTGAAGCCTACTATAACGTTCGAATATTCTCCGATTCGTTACAGGCAGGCGGCGACAGTTTATTTTATTCATTAGAAGATTCTGTTTTTCGTTTATTCAAAAGCCCCGTAGTATGGGCAAATAATAACCAGATTACCGGCGATACTATTTATTTGTACTTGAAAAAAAAGAAGCCGGAAAGGTTATATGTATTTGAAAATGCACTTGCCATTAATAGAGTAGACAGTGCCGATTATTTTAATCAACTAAAGGGCAGAACTATTAATGCCTTATTTACCGACGGACAAATTACCTCTATGCGGGCAAAAGGTAATGCTGAAAATGTTTATTACGCACAAGATGATTATAAAAAATTTGTAGGCGTAAATAAATCAGCCGCAGATGTAATAGATATTTTCTTTGATGATAATAAACCCAAAAGAGTTGTTTTTTTACGCAACTTAGATGGGATGACCTATCCAATGCGGCAAGTAAATCATGATGAATTAAGATTAAGAGGATTTAAATGGCTTAGCGAAAAACGACCGAAGTCTAAATTTGATATCTTATCGAATTAATATGACTCTTAAGCATGTCATTAGCAGAAAATTTATCACCCCCTTACGCCTTTTTTTAAAAGATAGCAGAGCCATCGGTATCACATTATTGGTATGTACTTTTGTTTCTTTACTACTATCAAATATCGCTTTTACTTCGGCATCCTATACTCATTTGTGGCAATGGAGTATTACAAATACAGAGGATCATCACGCACATATCGGATTTGTATCTATCCCCAATACGCTTCTTATTTGGATTAATGATTTTTTAATGGCTTTCTTCTTTTTTCTTGCCGGAATGGAAATAAAAAGAGAGCTTGTTTGTGGTGAGTTATCTTCCTTAAAAAAATCGATTTTACCCGTTGTAGCAGCCATCGGGGGAATGATTGTGCCCGCTATTATATATAGCCAATTTGTAAAAGGCACGAGTTATA
>JAIEQT010000172.1 GCA_019747455.1 Chitinophagaceae bacterium
GGTATTGATAGATGGTATGCCAATTGTTAGTAGTTTGAGTACGGTGTATGGCTTATCGGGTATTCCCAATGCCTTTGTTGAAAGAGTAGAAATTGTAAAAGGACCTGCCTCTTCTTTATATGGAAGCGAAGCGGTAGGGGGCTTGATAAATATCATTACAAAAAAACCAACCGTATCTAATGCTATTAGCGCAGAAGTGATGGGCACAAGTTGGGGTGAGTTAAATACAGATATTGGATTTACGAACAGTGTTGGGAAAAAAACAACGGTACTAACAGGGTTACATTATTTTGGATTCAATAATCGTATCGATAATAATAATGACGGTTTTACCGATATCAGTTTACAAAAACGTTTTTCAGTTTTTCAAAAATGGAATTTTCAACGTAATCGGTCGCGCATAGCGAGCATAGCTGGGCGATATTTTTATGAAAACAGACGGGGCGGAGAAATGAATTGGAACGAAAAATTTAGGGGAACGGATATCGTATATGGTGAAAGTATTTATACCCATAGATTGGAATTAATTGGTAATTATCAGCTTCCCATTAAAGAAAAATTTTTATTTTCCTTCTCGTATAATCAGCACGAGCAAGATAGTAGATATGGTTCCAGTTCTTATATAGCTAAGCAACGAATTGCTTTTGCGCAACTTACTTGGGATAAAACTATTTTCGAACATGATTTCTTGGTAGGAGCCGCTTTTAGATATACTTTTTATAACGATAATACACCGGCAACAGGATCACCAGCCCCAGATAAATGGGGTACGAATCCGCAAAAAATTAGTTTGCCGGGTATTTTTATACAGGATGAAATTCGTTTTTCTGATAAGCATAAACTATTATTAGGATTACGGTATGATTATAATTCGGCACACGGAAATATTATTACGCCACGTATTGCTTATAAGTACACTATCAATGAAAATAATTTTTTACGATTGAATGCAGGTACCGGTTTTAGAGTTGTGAATTTATTTACGGAAGATCATGCAGCGTTAACCGGTGCCAGATCGGTAGTTATAAAAGAGGATCTAAAACCGGAACGATCCTACAACGTAAATCTTAATTACACAAAACGTTGGTTTGGGAAAGATGGCTCTACAGTTAATCTGGATATTACTTCTTTCTATACCTATTTTAATAATAGAATTATAGGCGACTTTGATACCGATCCTAATAAGATTATATATGAAAATCTACATGGCTTCGCTGAAAGTAAGGGCATATCTGTAAATACAGATTATCGTACGGCAGGTAGATGGAAACTCAGTGCTGGTGCAACCTATATGGATGTGAGTGTGGTGGAGAATGGTATGAAAGAACAGCAAATATTAACGGATAGATTTACCGGCACCTGGACTATTTCTTATTCACTCCCCGTTCAACATATGGATATTGATTATACCGGAAATATATATAGCCCTATGCGGCTGCCATTATTAGGGGTATTAGATCCGCGACCTGGTATGAGCCCTTGGTGGAGCATCCAAAATATACAAGTAAGATGGCATCGAAAGAAGGGTATAGAGATATATGGGGGTGTGAAGAATTTACTAAATTATTTGCCGGGGAGTGGTTTACCTTTTTTAATTGCCCGTACTCATGACCCTTTTGATAAGCAAGTACAGTATGGAGCTAATGGACAGATTCTGGCTACTCCTGATAATCCTTATGCGCTGAGTTTTGATCCAAACTACGTGTATGCTCCCAATCAGGGTATTCGTTTTTTTGTAGGTTTGCGGGTAACTTTGAGATAATTACATGCGGTATAGAATTATCATATTCTTTTTTCTTCTATTCACAACCCTATTTGTTCGGGCTCAACTACAACAGTATAAGATCGAACAAATTGATAGCTTACAACGATTACAACCCAAGCCGGTACTGGTTTTTATGTATGCAGATTGGTGCGTGTATTGTAAACAAATGCGATATACTACTTTTCGAAATAAAGAGCTAATAGATGTATTGAACAAAGCGTTTTATGTTATTTCATTTAACGGAGAGCAGCAAACGGATGTTTATTTTAGGGGTAAAAAATTTGGATTTGTACCAACGGGTACGGAAACCGGGTATCATGAAGTGCTCTTTGCATTAGGTATGCCTCACCGAGAAATCGGATATCCTTCCACGAGTTTTCTCCGCCCAGATTTATCCGTAATAGATAATGCCAGTGGCTATTTATCGGCCAAAGAATTACTTGCTGCCATTAGGAAAATTGTACAATAGTTCAAGATATTTATTAGTTGTATCTTTAGGGTAAGATGCCATTAAAAACTTTTAAATATAATCGGGAGGAAGTTACCGTAGTTTGGAAACCCGAACAATGTATTCATAGCAAAATTTGCTGGACGGATTTGCGTGAGGTATTTGATCCTTTTAAGAAGCCTTGGGTGAATATGGAAGGTGCGCCTTTAGATGTAATTGTGGCTCAAGTTAAAAAATGCCCGAGTGGGGCCTTATCGATTCTCTCTTCAATAGAAAAAAATATGAATAATCAAGAATCCACTAAAGAACCTGTTGCCATACATATTAAACCCAATGGACCAATTTTAGTGCAAACAAGCTGCGCCGTAACAAAACCTGATGGATCCGTAGAAATACGAGAAGGCGTTACTGCATTGTGTAGGTGTGGTGCCTCTGCGAATAAGCCTTATTGCGACGGTGCACACAAAAAAATTGAATTTAAAGACTGATGAAAAAAACGGTGGTACTTGGCGCGTCTGATAATCCGGAGCGATATAGTTATTTGGCTATACAGCGTTTGCGATCTCATCAGCATCCGGTTGTTGCCATTGGAAGAAGAGCTTCAAAAGTTGGCGATACAGCAATTATTACTGAACATGATCCTGTAGATGATGTTGATACCGTTACGCTATATGTAAACCCAACTTTACAGAAAGCGTACTATGATTATATTTTTTCGCTACATCCTAAGCGGATTATTTTCAATCCCGGTGCTGAGAACGAGGAATTGGAGCAGCTTGCTCGCGAAAAAGGGATCCAAGCTTTAGAAGCCTGTACGCTGGTGCTTTTAAGTACGGGGCAGTATTAAAATCCTCCCCATCCTTCTCTATCTAAACTTCGGTACTGTATGG
>JAIEQT010000607.1 GCA_019747455.1 Chitinophagaceae bacterium
CAAAACCATCAGTGATCAAGCGCTCACCAGCAATTTTCTTGCTGAATAGATATGCTTTAACAGCATTGGCACGCTTTAAAGAAAGTGGTTTGTTGATCTTGTCGGTACCGGTATTATCAGTATGACCATCAACATAAAGCTTCAATGAAGGATAATCAGTTAAGGCTTTTACAACTTTCTCTAATTCAACTTTAGAAGCCTTAGTTAATACCGCAGTACCTGTGTTGAATAATATTTTTCTATTATCAAACTTGTATTGAACGGCTAATTCAGGACAACCAAAGTTTGCAACAGTACCTTTTACAGTAGGACATTTATCTTCTTCATCGTTAACGCCATCACCATCTGTATCTGGGATAGGACATCCTTGGTAGCGAGCTAAGCCCGGTACAGTAGGACATTTATCTTCTTCATCATTGATACCATCTTTATCTGTATCAGGAATAGGACATCCCTGGTATTTAGCTAATCCTTTAACAGTAGGACATTTATCATTTTCATCATTGATACCATCACCATCTGTATCTGGAACAGGGCATCCCTGGTATTTCGCAACACCTTTAACAGTAGGACATTTATCATCCTTATCTAGTATACCATCACCATCCGTATCTTTTTCAACTACAGGAGGAGGCGGTGGAGGTGGTGGAGCTACAACAACTACAGGTGCCGGTTTATCTTTTAATGGAGAAACGATACCAATAGAATATGCCAAATGATTTACTGCCAAGTTAGAAACAGCAGGACGGAAATTAAACTGTGTGTTTACAAATGTTTCACTACCTAGGTTTAACTGTAATCCCATACCGGCAGTTCCTTGCGCAGCAAAATAAGTTCCGCCATACATAGAAGCTCCAACTCCGAAAGTAAGGTAAGGAACGAGGGTATACTTATCAGTTAATAATTTAACGTTAACGTTGGCGTCTGCTTCAAGTAAAAATTTATTACTTGTTACAGGTGCTACACCGGATTTTGGATAAAAGGGGTAAGGGGTAAAAGTACCACCTAACTGACCTACAAAATCAATATGATCTGTAAGACCTTCAACATATTGTAAAGCTAAACCGGGAGTAGTTTCAGAAGTTTTAGCCCAGGTTTTGTTTTGTAAAACAGTTGAGAGAGAGGTCTTTGAGATGCGCTCCGCAGTGTATATATCATTCAGGAAAAAAGACACACCCAAAGAAGGTCTTTTTTTATAACTCTCGGTTGTTTGAGCAGTAGCTGCTGTAAAAACACCAAGGGTTAACAAAGAAAACAGTAATTTCTTCATAAACAGATTTTTAATAATTGCTGCAAAAATACAGGGAGAAATTGGTTCTGAAAAATTATGGAATGTTTATCTTTTAATAATTTTTAAAGGAGTTTGGGCTTTTCAATAACTTCCAATTTCACACGCGTAAGCCCTTTCTTTATAAAATCGAGCTCTTTAGCCGCAGCTCTGCTCAGATCTATCACCCTACCTTTTCTTTTCATGGCGGGGTGCATGCGGTCATTTATACGTACGATCACGGTTTTATCATTACTTAAATTGGTTACCCTAACCCAGGTATTAAGTTTAAGATGATTACTGGCCCCGGTTAACTTTTTGTTGCGGAAAACCTCACCTGTAGCCGTTCTGGTTCCATCGAGGTTGGCACTATAAAAACTCGCAATACCCTTAATAGGCTTCTGGGTTTTAATAAAAACCAGCGAATCAGCAGCCCCCAAACTATCTTTTTGTACGCTGGTATCTAAACCTATGATTTTAATGGTTGTGTCCCTTATCATGCCGGTTGTATCTACTTGCGCATGAGCGCCGGTAGCCAAATAAAAGCTGAAAAGGAATAAAAAAAGCTTAATCATATAGTAATACTTTTTCATATCACTCATTTAGCTAAAGTAAAATACGGCTAAGAACCGGTTTATACTATAGATGAGGATAAGTTTTGCCTGATTAGCCAAATACCATGCCGAAAGCGGGAACATATGAAAAAATAACTACATAAGATAGTCTACAGCGGCTATTGCGTTCAGGTTAATGGGACCGAAAATATGAGGGAAATACTCATCAACTGAGCCGGCAAGTTCGAACCTAAGTGTATGATTAAGCTTTTCGGCATTGATAGTAAGCTTTACCAGATTGGTTTGGCCTGCATAATATCGTTCTAATACCCCCGCCACTTGCTGTTCCGTACTGCAATGTATAAAGCCTTCCAAAGCTAATGATGCTGCCTCATAATAACCCTTTAGTTTAGCAGCTTCCCATTCCGCAATAGTGGTAATATGATAGATTGGCTCTGTTTGCATAAAATAGATTATTTACGAGCAATTAATTGTTCGCGTAACAATAAATCGGTTAAAACGATAGCAGTTACTGCCTCCAGTACAACGGGAACACGTAACGCAATACATAAGTCGTGACGCCCTTTCACTGAAAAATGCTCAACAGCGTGCGTATCCCAATTCCAGGAAGCTTGTTCTTTGGGTGTAGAAGAGGTGGGCTTCACAACCACTCTATATACAAGTTCATTACCATTGGTAATGCCACCAACTATGCCACCGGCATGATTTGTTTTGGTGGTGCCCACATCATCTATTTGTGCATCATTATGATCTGAACCAAACATTTTTGCAGCAGCAAAACCAACTCCGAATTCAATACCTTTAATAGCAGGGATCGCAAAAACAGCATGACTTATAACCGACTCCACCGAATCAAAAAAATGCTCCCCTAAGCCAACAGGTAATCCACTTGTTCTACTCTCCACAATACCCCCTATACTATCTTTTTGATCAATTGCTTTTTGCAATCCTTTTTCAAGATCTCGCTCACCACCAATTTCCAAAATTGTTGCCGATGTGACAATATTTTTTTGTGCCATGATTTTCTTCGCTATAACACCCGCGGCAACCAAACATGCTGTTAATCTTCCACTGAAATGTCCACCACCTCTGTAATCTTCATGACCTCCATATTTTATATGTGCTGTGAAATCTGCATGTCCGGGTCGAGGAATGGCCCTGTGCTTGTCATAATCCCCACTACGGGTATTATTATTTTCAAAAAAAATAGCAATGGGTGCACCCGTTGTTTTACCATTAAAAATGCCACTTTTAAAAATAGGTATATCATCCTC
>JAIEQT010000216.1 GCA_019747455.1 Chitinophagaceae bacterium
GTGCGTCAACAGTTTTTATTCGAAAGTTTAATCATTAGTTTACTGGGAGCCTTTTTTGGTATAGTATTAGGTGTTTTGATTGGAAATGTGGTAGGTGCTTTTCTGGGAACCGGTTTCTTAATTCCCTGGGGCTGGGTGTTTACAGGAATCCTTATATGCTCTATTGTAGGGCTTGCTGCAGGTATTTATCCTGCTATGAAAGCAGCAAAACTAAATCCTATAGTAGCGTTGAGGTACGAGTAAGAAGAATCTTCAATAGTCAATCTTCAATCTGTGGCTATAAAATCAGATTGAAAATTCCAGATTGAAGATTTTTCTATGGTCTATTGTCTTTTTGAAAACTCCTTCAACTTATCATTAATATAGTATTTCAAATCTTCTTCTGTTCGGTGTGTTCTTAACCATTCGTAAGATGGGCGGTAACGTTGCATAAAATCTTCCAGCGCATCATCTTTCAATCCACTATATTTAGTAACCAATGAAGCAGGGAATCTATAATTGATATATTCTTCTCGCTCATTAGCTTCGAAAAATGCAAATGCTTTTCTTTTATCTTTTTCATGTTTAGAAAAACGATCGATACTAATACCAATACCGGCGCCACTATTTGATATATCCAGTGCAGGTTTAGTGTAATTTACCCGATCTCCCATGAAATCTTTTCTTCTTTCCATGCTATCTAATTGATAAGCATTCATGCCTCTGGCAGTAACGGTAACATTAGCCAATGATCTTGTTAGCGGAGCAAGAAATAGCGATAAAGTATCTCGCTGTAAATGGATGGCATGAAAAGTAGATGTGTCGAAATGATACCCTACAGCTGCAAATGACAGTAGTTGATTTTCGGTAAGTTGAATTTTGAAACGGCCCGTGTGACTAGTCATTACAGTTTGTTTCGTATTCAAATTTGTAACACTTGCTAATGGGATGGGCTCTTTGATAATACTGTCTTTTAAATAACCCCAAACTATATTTTTTTGCTGTGCAGTGAGTATATAACTACTAGAAACGAATACTAAAAGCAATGCAATTTTTCGCATCTTTTTTTTCAAATATAATTAATAAAAAAGCTCCCCGTATTTGCGGAGAGCTTTTTTATGATAAAGTGTCAGATTTTTGAATGCAGGTAACTATTTAGGATCTAAGGCCTGCTTAATTTTTTCTGATAAATCTTGCAAATGTGCTTTGCTCAATCTATCAGTAAATCCGGCAAGAGAAGCATTCAGCTGAGAGCGTAAACTTACCAGCTGTGCTCTTACAATAGCAGGCACATCACTTTTATTTAGATCGATAGATGACCCTCCGCCACCTCTACCGCCACCGCCAATAATAATAGCAGCTGCATTGTTTGTTGTTGGAGGAAGTATGATATCTACCAATTTATCTACATAACTCATCTGTAATAATCTGCGGTATTGATCAATTGATTTTTTTGATTTCAATTCGCTAAACAAACCATTCTGAACATCATCAAGTAATTCCATTGCATTATAAGCTTTATCAGCACCAAAGCGATTGGCAGATAACTGCAAGCGGCCCAGTTTGGTATTGCTTATTAAGCCACTAAGAACGGCATCTTGTAAGCTCATCACAGGATCGTTTGAAACAGGGTTGTTGAACTTATTCCAAAGTTCTCTATCAATAAGCCAGGTAGGTGTTTCAAAAACTTGTTTATTTAGATAGGCAACCGCTTCTTTTTGTCTTGATTTAGGCGTAATCTCATAAACAGGTTCGTTTTGGTCGGCGGCTTTAAAAGTTTCATACACACCACCAATATTAGCAGAAACATGACCTGCATATCTTCTAAACTGAGATAAAAGCTGACCGTACATAACGCTGATATTCTCGTACTGATCATTTTCTTCTTTGGTCCATTCAGGCAAACCTTTCATAACTCTTTTTAAGTTCATGATGCCATATTCAGAAGCTTTAACAGCATTATCACTAAGGTCTTCGCTCTGGCTTCTTGGGTCGGCAATATTACCGAATTCATAGGTTCCGAACCAATGACGAGGGTTTGCTTTTAACGCCTCTGTAACCATCTTAGTACTGTTGGTTTTTATTTCTTCCTCGTCTTTACCGGGAATATGTCCATAACCCCATTTGATAGCCCATTTATCATAATCACCGATACGTGGATATATACCTTTACGGCTAATATTATCTTCTGGCTGTGCTACATAGTTAAAACGTGCGTAGTCCATAATAGATGCGGTATGTCCGTTTGCTTCAACCCATGCTTTGTCACGTAACTTTTCTACCGGTGTTTTGCTACTGCTACCCATATTATGATATAAGCCAAGCGTGTGACCTACTTCGTGAGAAGATACAAAGCGAATCAAATCGCCCATAAGTTCATCATCATATCTCATTTTACGGGCACCCGGATCTATGGCGGCTGCTTGGATCATGTACCAATCGTGAACCAATTTCATTACATTATGATACCATTGAATATGGCTTTCCAAAATTTCTCCACTTCTTGGGTCATTATTATTCGGTCCGGATGCATTTTCAATATCAGAAGCGAGGTATCTGATCACTGAAAAGCGAGCATCTTCCATACTCATGGTACTATCGTTTTCAGGCCATTCTTTACCCATGATGGCATTTTTAAAACCGGCTTTTTCAAAAGCAACCTGCCAGTCGTTAACGCCTGCAATTAAATGTTTGCGCCATTGTTTGGGGGTGGCAGGATCGATATAATAGATAATAGGCTTCTTAGGTTCTACCAATTCCCCCTTTTTCCATTTCTCCCATTCGCCATCTTTTGGTTCTAAGCGCCAACGTACGGCAAAATTGATTCTTTCAACTTCTTGTTGGGTATCACTAAAGCGAACAAAGTTGCGGGTGAAGAACCCTACTCGGCGATCGGCTATTCTTCTTTCCATCGGTACCTTCGGAAGTAATAGTAGCGAGGTATTAAGTTCCACTGTTACAGCACCGGCTTCATTGGCTGCTTGGATGCTGGAAGGAGCACCTGGTATACCGGGTATAGAAACACCACCGATAGCGGGGGTGGCGGTATAGGTTTTGATGGTCTTAATTTCCGTATTGATAGGGAAGGTATTTATCTTGGTAATAAAGGAACGATCCTGAGCCAAGATCGGAAGAGCAC
>JAIEQT010000327.1 GCA_019747455.1 Chitinophagaceae bacterium
CAACAGTTCATGCTAACTATCGCTATTTTGAATTATATGATGATGATGGACATGTTGCGGACCAATGGTTTGCAGGTGGCGCAGATTTAACGCCTTACTATCTGTTTGAAGAAGATGCTGTTCATTTCCATCAAACCCATAAAGATGTATGCGATCGTTTTGATCCAAGCTATTTCAAAACATACAAAAAAGCGTGTGACAACTATTTCCATAACCATCATAGAGATGAAGCCAGAGGAATAGGCGGACTATTCTTCGACTACTTACGCCCCAATACAGAAAAAACTGCACAGCATTATTTTGAATTTACTACCGCCTGTGGTAGAGCATTCCTCTTAGCTTATATGCCAATAGTTGAAAAAAGAAAAAAATTTTCTTTTACAGATCAACAAAAACAGTGGCAGGAAATACGAAGAGGTCGTTATGTAGAGTTTAACCTAATACACGATAAAGGCACTTTATTTGGTTTAAAAACCAATGGTAGAATGGAATCAATACTTATGAGTTTGCCCCCAACAGTTCGCTGGGAATATGATTACCAACCTGTGGCCAACTCGGCGGAAGAAAAATTGTTACATATTTTAAAACAACCTAAAGATTGGATTTAATATGCTTATAAACAGACCACGCATCCTTCGTAAATCACCAGGTATCCGTGCTATGGTGGCCGAAACACACCTAAGTCCCGAACAACTGATCGCCCCACTTTTTATTGTGGAAGGAGAAGGTATAGAAGAAGAAATTCCATCCTTACAAGGCTACTACCGGCGCAGTTTGGATACAACGCTGAATGAAGCGGCATTGCTGTTTAGGATGGGTATTCGTACGGTATTATTATTTGTAAAAGCTAAGGATGAGTATAAAGACAATGCCGGTACAGAAGCATTGAATGAAAATGGCTTGATGCAGCGTAGCATTCGAGCCATTAAGCGTGCTATTCCGCAACTCTGTGTAATGACTGATGTGGCACTCGATCCGTATTCCTCTTTTGGCCATGATGGTATTGTGCAAGGTGAAGAAATTGTAAATGACGAAACTGTAAGCGTATTAGCAAAAATGGCGGTGAGTCATGCACAAGCAGGAGCGGATTTTGTTGCGCCAAGCGATATGATGGACGGAAGAATTGCAGCCATTCGTTCTGCATTAGAAGAATATCAATTGCACAATACTGGTATTATGGCGTATAGCGCAAAATATGCTTCATGCTTTTATGGGCCTTTTCGCGATGCTTTAGATTCTGCTCCGGGCTTTGGTGATAAAAAAACATATCAAATGAATCCTGCCAATCGCCTGGAAGCTATACGAGAAGTGAGGTTAGACGTAGCAGAAGGAGCAGATATTGTAATGGTGAAGCCTGCATTGAGTTATCTCGATATCATTCGGGAAGTGAAAAATGAGGTATTAGTTCCGGTAAGTGCTTATCATGTTAGCGGAGAATATGCGATGATCAAAGCAGCCGTGCAAAAAGGTTGGCTAAATGAAGATGCCGCTATCTTAGAAACTACGCTCAGTATCAAACGTGCAGGTGCCGATTTGATAGCAACTTATTTTGCAAAAGATATTGTTAGACTACTTTCTTAACTATGGATAATAAATACAAAAAAAGTATACAGTTATTGCAAGAAGCCGCAGGTCATATACCTGGCGGCGTGAACTCTCCTGTGCGTGCATTCAAAAGCGTAGGTGGAAGTCCTGTGTTTATGAAACGTGCCAGAGGCGCTTTTTTATTTGATGAAGATGGCAATCAGTATATTGATTTTATCAATTCCTGGGGGCCCATGATACTCGGACATAATCACCCCTTAGTTACAGAAGCCATTCAAGAAAAATTACAAGATGCTTTGTCGTTTGGAGCCCCTACTGAATTGGAAGTTGAAATGGCCAAACTTATCAAGCGAATGGCACCCAATGTGGATCTGGTAAGATTGGTAAGTAGTGGTACAGAAGCTTGTATGAGCGCGTTGCGCATAGCACGAGGCTATACGGGCAAGAACAAATTCATCAAGTTTGAAGGTTGCTATCACGGACATGCAGATGCGTTTTTAGTAAAAGCCGGAAGTGGTTTGGCAACGTTTAATATCCAAACCGTACCCGGTATTACAGCAGGTGCAGCCAACGATACACTTACCGCATCGTATAATAACTTGGATGAAGTGAGATCTCTTTTTGCCCAGCACCAAAATGAAATTGCTGCGGTTATTGTAGAGCCTGTTGCGGGTAATATGGGTTGCATCATTCCAAAGCCGGGCTTCTTGGAAGGCTTGCGTGCGTTTTGCGATGCGTATAAAGCGGTGTTGATTTTTGATGAAGTAATGACCGGCTTTCGCTTAGCAAAAGGAGGGGCACAAGAGCGGCTGAATGTGAACGCAGATCTGGTAACGTATGGAAAAGTAATAGGCGGAGGGCTGCCTGTTGGCGCATTCGGAGGTAAACGCGATATCATGGAATCTGTAGCTCCTGTAGGTAAAGTGTATCAGGCCGGTACGTTGAGTGGAAATCCGGTTGCCGTATCTGCAGGATTTGCTACACTTAGTTATCTTAATGAACATCCCGAAGTGTACACACAGTTAGATAAAACAGGTGAACAACTCAAAAATTTGATTGGTGAAAGCTTATCTACAAAAGGGATCAAACATACGATCAATCATCTTGGTAGTATGATAAGTGTTCACTTTGGCGAACAAGCCGTAATTGATTTTAAAACAGCATCGGAAACGGATATTTCGTTATTCAACAAATTCTTTCACCACATGTTACAGGAAGGCGTGTATTTACCCCCTTCGGCTTACGAAAGTTGGTTCTTTAGTATAGCCATTACACAACATGAGATCGAAAAAACGATTAACGCTATAAATAAATTTGAAGCATGAAAAAAGCGATTCTATTAACGAATCTTGGCTCTCCTGATTCTACAGAAGTGAAAGACGTAAGAAAATATTTGAATGAATTTTTGATGGATGAGCGGGTAATCGATATCCCTTACCTGCTTCGCATGTTATTAGTGAAAGGAATCATTGTTCCTCTCCGAGCACCTAAGAGTGCGGCGAAATACAAAACTATTTGGACGAAAGATGGATCACCATTAGTTCATACAACTTCTCTGTTGACTGAATTGGTTGCAACCGAAAC
>JAIEQT010000123.1 GCA_019747455.1 Chitinophagaceae bacterium
TCTTCCGATCTTGCTAATTTACCGGGGTTCGAAGAGTCTACTGTAGGCTCTACAATCATGTATAAAAAATGGACCCCTGTTACCGTAAACTTATCTAAGTTGGCCGGCCATACTATTCAGTTAAAATTTGCTACAGCTGATTGTACGCGGGGAGGCCATTTTGGATATGCTTATGTTGATGTAGATACAGATTGTGGCGGTCCATTAAAGGGAGCCGGCTTTTGTACTGGAGATGATAGTCTTGTTTTAAAAGCTCCTTTCGGTTTTAATAAGTATTCCTGGTATAACGGAGATTTTTCTCAATTCTTAGGCTCAGAAGCCACCCTTAAATTTACACCGGCCCCATCGGTTGGAGCTGCTTATGCAGTTATTTTAGAGCCATACCCAGGGTATGGCTGTTCCGATACATTGAGAACGGTGGTAAGAGAAGGATATATCCCACCTTTTTCATTTACAAAAAAACAGGTTTGTGAAAAAGATAGTATCGTGCTTAGTGCGGGGTTTAATAATACACAATATAGTTTCCAGTGGATACCTGATATAGGGTTAGGAAGTCCCAATGAATTTTCAAGTACCGCTTCGCCCCCATACGACCAAACATATACACTCAAAATTATTGATACCGCATCAGGTTGCACCAAAGAATCAACTGTAGATGTGGAAGTAGTAAGAATGAATAATAACATTCAAATTCAAGGAGATACTTTGATTTGTGGAAATAGACCCTTTGCGGCCTCTTTAAAAGTTGATTCCACTTTCTCTATCAATTGGCAAAAAAATGGCAGTACCCTTTCAGGTGTTTCAGGTTATACCTATACACCACCCGCAATCGGCTTATACCGAGCCATATTAACAAAAGCGCAGTGTACTTTTTATACCCGAAATATCGAGATCAAACAGCGTCCCTTACCGAAAACAGGTTTTCAAATTAATAAACCAGCCCAATGTTTAACTGGTAATAATATCACCGTAAACGCAGTTAATCCCGGCTTATACCCGGTAAAATATAGTTGGCAATGGGGAGATGGAAAATTGGGAAAAGATAGTGTAACAAACTATAGCTACACAAGCCCCGGTAACTATACCCTTACACAAATATTACAGTCTGCAGATGGATGTATAGACTCTTTAAGTAAACCGGTAAAAATTTTTACGCCGCCTGTTTCCGATTTTGCCGTGGGTAGCCCATGTACTTATAGCACTACCACATTCACTAATACCAGTATCATTGAAAACGGCGATATCCCTGTATATACTTGGGTTGTAGCAGGTAACCGCTTTAATAGTAAGGATATTAGTTATAGCTATCCCCGGCAAGGCTTATACCCGGTAACCTTAAAAGCAATAACAGATAAATGTACCGATACCGTAAGTATAACTAAACAGATCTCCATTTTAAATGCGCCTAGCGCTAAAAAAAATACCATAAGAGCCGCTAGCGGCGTTGATACGAAATTAACTACCTTAAATAGTGGTATTAAATTTAGCTGGTCACCTACTACTAATATCAATAATAACGATGTAGCTGAGCCGATATTTAATGGAGGCAATGCTATGCGATATACCGCCACCATAACTACGGCTAATGATTGTAAAGTGGTTGATACAGTAGAAGTCCAATTATTCAGCAAAATCAGTGTATTTGTACCAACCGGTTTTTCTCCTAATGGAGATGGTAAAAACGATAGGCTCTCACCGATATTAGTAGGTATCGCCGAACTGAACTATTTCCGTATTTGGAACCGATGGGGACAATTGGTTTTCGAATCCAAAACAGCTAAACCCGGTTGGGATGGAACTGTTGCAGGAGTTCCTCAACTTACAGGAACCTTTGTTTGGGAAATAAGTGCTACTGATGGTACCGGAAAACCATTCCGGGAAAAAGGACTCGTAACAATACTCCGCTAAAAACCCTTTACTGTTTGGAGTGCTGGCTAAAATTAGTTAATATTGTTAACTAATTTTTGACTAGCTATTATGCATAAACTCGGGATAGATATTGGAGGCACTTTTACTGACTTAGTATTGTTAGATGAGCAAAAAGGTATTCTCTATTTCGGTAAAACACTTACTACTTATCCCGATCCTACACTCGGTATTTTAAACGGCGTAAACGAACTCTTAACACAGCATGGCAAAGCGGTAAGTGAAGTAAAAACATTAGTACATGGTACCACATTAGTTACCAATGCAGTAATAGAAAGAAAAGGAGCAAAAACAGCTTTACTCACTACAAAAGGTTTTGAAGACGTACTAGAAATTGGAAGAGAAATGCGTTATGATATCTATGATATATTCATCACCATGCCTAAGCCATTGGTACCAAAAGCTTTTCGCAAAGGAGTAATAGAACGTATAGACAAAAACGGAAAAGTTCTTACCCATTTAAATATCACTGAAGCAGAAAAAGTTTTGAAGCAGTTACAAAAACAAGGAGTACAATCGGTAGCTGTTTCTTTACTACATAGTTATGCTAATACCAAACATGAAAAACAAATTGGGGATCTTATTCAAAAAAAATTCCCTTCACTTACGTATTCGCTAAGCAGTGAAATAATGCCGGAAATTCGGGAATATGAACGCACTAGCGCTACTGTAATGAATGCTTATGTACAGCCGATTACCGATGATTATCTGAAAAATTTAAAAGCCAAATTAAATACGTTAGGATTTACAGGTATTATTCATATCATGAATTCCGCCGGAAGGTTAACAACTATTGAAGGCGCACGTAAAGCCCCGGTTCAACTATTAGAAAGTGGCCCTGCGGGCGGAACCATGGCCGGCGTTTTCTTTGGTAAATTGGTAGGCAAAAAAGATTTAGTAGCTTTTGACATGGGTGGTACTACGGCTAAAGCTTCTATGATCCGAGATTTAGCCCCTGAGATAACCAATCATTTCGAAGCTGCCAGAGAAAAACGCTTTAAAAAAGGAAGTGGTTTGCCGGTTCGTATACCTGTAATAGATATGATTGAAATTGGTGCCGGCGGTGGTAGCATAGCACACTTAAATAATTTAGGATTATTAACGGTTGGTCCGGAAAGTGCTTCTTCTACACCAGGCCCTGCATGTTATAATCGGGGCGGTGAAAACCCAACAGTAACAGATGCCGATTTGATATTAGGATTTTTAAATGAAGATTATTTTTTAGGT
>JAIEQT010000484.1 GCA_019747455.1 Chitinophagaceae bacterium
AAAGTAAAGCCGATTGGGCGGAAGGGTTTGTAGTAAAAACGCATAAATTTTCTGCTGATAGAGTTACGCCGTTTTGTACTCATTTTGGGGTTTGTGGTGGTTGCCAATGGCAGATGTTACCTTATGAAAAACAATTAGCTTATAAACAGCAGCAAGTTACAGATAACCTTACACGCATTGCAAAAATTCCATTGCCACCCATTCAACCCATAATTGGGGCCCATACGACTACATTTTACCGCAATAAAATGGAATATACCTTTGCCACGCGAAAATTTATTCCAACGGAAGAATTTCGCAGACTTAAAGCCGCAGGTGAATTAGCAGAGCAACCTGGTGCAGCCGGCTTTCATGTAAGGGGTTTTTTTGATAAAGTGGTAGAAATAGATACTTGCCATCTACAAGAGGAGCCCACCAATGGCATCAGAAATGCAATTGCGAAATTTATACTGGAAGCTAAGCTACCTTTTTATGATATTAAAAAACATGAGGGATGGATCAGGAATGTACTGGTACGCAATAGTACCATTGGTGAGTGGATGGTTAACGTTGTGATTGCCTATGAAGATAAAGAACCGCGCGAAGCCTTACTGAATATGCTTTTGAAGTCGTTTCCACAAATCACTACTTTACTATATACTATCAATGGTAAAAAGAACGATAGCTTATTTGATCAAAACCCTATCACCTTTTTTGGCAAAGGGTTTATCATTGAAAAACTGGAAAATTTAGCCTTTAAGATCAGCCCAAAATCATTCTTTCAAACAAATACCAAACAAGCAGAAAAACTATATGGAGTTACCCGTGAATTTGCAGAACTTGATGGCTCCCAATTAGTGTACGATTTATATTGCGGTACCGGCAGTATTGGACTTTTTATAAGTAATAAAGCTAAAAAATTAGTAGGTGTAGAAGTAGTAGCCGATGCCATTGAAGATGCTAAAGAAAATGCAAAATTGAACCAGGTAACCCATAGTCATTTTTTTGCAGGAGATGTAATAGATATTTGCACAGATGATTTTTTTGCCCAACATGGCAGGCCCGATGTGATCATTACCGACCCACCCCGTGCCGGCATGCATGATAAGCTGGTAAAGAAATTATTGGATATGGCAGCACCCTTAATGGTATATGTAAGTTGTAACCCGGCAACACAAGCCCGCGATTTAGCGTTATTATCAGAAAAATATACAGTAACAAAAATTCAACCCGTAGATATGTTCCCCCATACCTTACATATTGAAAATGTTGTTCAACTGAAATTAAAATAAATTATGACTGAATTTCGCCCGAGTAGATTTGAAATCCTGCCTACGATCATTAAAAACTTACTGATCATTAATGTTTTATTTTTTTTAGCGCAAAAAACTTTTACCGGTCCGGCAGCTCTTTTCTCTTTTGAAGATAGCTTAGCGTTGCATGCCTGGCAAAGCCCTTTGTTTCGGCCTTGGCAATTAATTACCCATATGTTTTTGCATGGTGATTTTGGACATATTTTCGGAAATATGTTTGCGCTTTGGATGTTTGGGGCTGTGTTGGAAAACTTATGGGGTTCAAAGCGATTTTTAATTTTTTATATCATCTGTGGTTTAGGCGCCGCTCTTATTCACCTTTTGTTTTTGAGCTATGAATTTATTCCGCTGATGAGAGATTATGAAAACATCGTTCGCTTACATGCTACCGGTGGCATAGAATTTAACCGTGCTATGATTCAGTTTATCAGTGAATATAAACTTGAGTTTAATGAGCAGGCCTCCTTATTAGATGCATTAAGAACAGCAGACCTTGATTCGGGCTTATCTAATCAGGTATTTCGTATTCTTAGCGCCTATTATACAAATACTGTAAATACTGCCACGCTAGGTGCCAGCGGTGCAGTATTCGGCGTACTGGCAGCCTTTATTTATCTATTCCCCAATACCTATATCTATATCTATTTTCTATTCCCTGTTAAAGCAAAATGGATAGGACTACTCTATTTTGGATATGAGTTCTTCTTTGCTCTTCAAAATTCAGCAGGCGATAATGTAGCAAGGTGGGCCCATATAGGTGGTGCCATTGTAGGGCTATTAATTGTTATAACCTGGAACAAAACCAACAAAAAGTCGTTTTATTAATATGGCTATCGATTCTTATAAATCAACAAAACGTATTTTATTAGGGCAGGATAATAATAACCTGGTGTTATTATTCGCTATAAACACATTATTATTCCTCATTTTCGCTTCTATAAAAGTATTTTACTTTCTTACAGATACGCCAATCGAATTCTTCTACCGCCAAGTATTAAATTGGTTTACCCTTTCCCCCATACCTGATACTTTTTTTTCAAGACCATGGACCTTTATCACAGCCATGTTCACACATAGCAGCGTATGGCATTTGGTTTCAACGGTATTATGGCTTTGGGCTTTCGGTTATATACTTCAGGATCTGGCAGGGAATAACCGACTGATTCCGCTTTATTTGTATGGAGGCTTGATTGGCGCCATCATGTTTGTAACCTGCAATAATCTATTTCCTGTATTAGAAAGAAATATTGCCACGGTAGCTCCTTTTATGGGAGGAGGCGCCGCAGTAATGACCATAGCAGTTGCGACCACCACATTAGCCCCCGATTATCGCTTATTCCCACTTATCAATGGCGGAATTCCATTATGGGTACTCACCCTAATATTTGTTGCCATCGATTTTGCTACACTGGCAAGTGGTAATGGAGGTATTGCAGCAGGACATCTTGCCGGAGGCGCTTTTGGCTATCTCTTCATTAAACAATTACAAAAAGGAAATGATTGGAGTGGTTGGATGCTTCAATTTGTTAATTGGTTAGACGATCTCTTTAGTCCGGAAAAAAAACATGCCCAAAAAACCTATGCAGAAAGGCATTTCTACAGAACTAATCGTAAACCATATGAAAAAATTGCGAATGTTACACAACAAAAGTTAGATGCTATTCTTGATAAAATCAATCAACATGGCTATGCTTTCTTAAGTGATGAAGAGAAAGCATTTTTGAAAAGAGCCAGTGATGACGACGAAGCGCTGTAATGAAGAAGATACTATCATTCTGTACGATTGTATTGGCAGTACTGTATATTCCTGCTTGCTTTACACATACTATAAACCCTGCATTATGGAATGGCATTAGCTATTTT
>JAIEQT010000162.1 GCA_019747455.1 Chitinophagaceae bacterium
AGTCATAAATAGCTTTCTTGAAAAAATCTGTATAGGCCATATTCTTTCTTTTTCCTAAGAAACTAATAGCTTCGGCTTTTGTCATTTTTGACGGATCATTTTTTGCAATACTTTCAATTTTTGCTAAGGTAGCATCATCAATAGTTGCATTACCAAAACTGGTCAAAGCTTTGCTACGAATACGAAAATATGGGTCATCTAAAGCTGCAGTTATAATACTATAGGCTACAGGATCACTACTATTTTTAGAAGCAAAATCTACGGCCTCTCTTCTATCCAAATATTTACCACCATATTTAAATTGGTGTGCGAATGCTGCTAACGTTTTTGCATCCTTCTTCTCTGCCAGTGTTATTTTTTCAGCATCCACATTTATTAGATCCGGTTTTGAATTTGCCGGCAAATAAAAAGTATCATTTTTATTGGAGGCCCAAATCATATATCTCTTTTTTGTTGCCCCCTCATATACATCAACTGCCATCGGCAGTTGGAATAATTTTTCCTGCGTCTGTTTGATATATACAGCTGCTTTCTTCTCCTCAGGATTATAATTATAGCTAATATCTAATTTGGGGTGACCACTTCCGAAATACCATTGATTAAAATACCAATTCAGATCTTTCCCTGTTACTGCTTCGAAAGCTAAACGAAGTTTATGGGCACTACCGTTACCAAATTTGTTATCCGTTAAATATTTATTGAGGGATTTGAAGAAGGCATCGTCGCCTACATAAGTGCGGAGCATATGTAGTATTCTTCCGCCTTTTTGATAACTTACTAAGTCGAACATATCTTCTTTATCGGCATAATAAAAGCGAACCAAGTCTTTTGTAGCATCTGTTCTTCCACCCAGATAACTTTGCATAGAACGCCAGTTTTCGAAGGCGGCCGCATCCTTGCCATATTTATATTCTTCCCATAAAAATTGACTATAGTCGGCAAAACTTTCATTTACAGTTAGGTTACTCCAGCTTTCTGCAGTAACATAATCACCAAACCATTGGTGAAATAACTCATGTGCTATCGTACTTTCCCACTCGTTACCATCCGTTAATTCTCGCGCATCCTGTTGAGCACTTTCCTGATGGAGTGTTGCGGTAGTATTTTCCATGGCACCACTCACATAGTCTCTGCCTACAATTTGACTATATTTAATCCAAGGATAATCTACGCCCAATTTTTCAGAAAAGAACTTCATCATTTCGGGCGTATTACCAAAAATTTTACGTGCAACAGGGGCATATTCTTTTTCTACATAATAGCTTACTTCTTTGCCTTTGTAACTATCTCTGATAACGGCATAGTCGCCAATACCAATGAAAAACAAGTAAGGAGCATGGGGCAAATCCATCTTCCAGCTATCCGTACACGTACCATCTTTATGTATGGTTTGTTTAACTAATTTGCCATTGGATAAGGAAACATATTTAGCAGGAAAAGTGAGGTTAAATTCTTGTGTTGTTTTTTGATTTGTTTTATCGATTGTGGGAATCCATACGGAGCTTGCTTCTGTTTCGCCCTGCGTCCAAATTTGGGTTGGCTTATCTTTTTCCTCACCTTTCGGATTAATAAAATACAAGCCTTTTGCATCCGTAATAGCAGCGCTGCCTTTTACTTCTAATTCATCAGGCTTAGCAACATATTTAATATACACCGTGTACTGCTCGTTACGGTTATAGCTTTTATCTAATCGGATAAATAGGTTCATTCCATCGTATGTGTATTGTAACGGAATAGATTTGGGGCCTTTGACGATAGCTACTTGTTGAATATCCATACCCTTGGCATCTAGTTGCAAAGAATCCGTTGCATAAAAATGGGGGTGAAGGGTGATCCAAACATCACCCAAAAGTTGCGATTTAGTATAATCGAAACGGGCATTTAGTTTAGTATGAACCAGATCGTTCACTTTAGTGGGCACGGCGCGATAGATTTTTTTCCAATCACCGCTTGTGGATTGCGCTATAGAAGCTACATGAGCCATTAGTGCAAGAAGGGAGAGTAAATAGATTTTTTTCATGTATTTATTTTACCGGATAAAGATATATGTGTTGAAAGATGCTCCCAACACACAATTTTAGTAAATTTGTTAAAAGCAAGTTTACATGATCAAACGCTTTTTTATTTACCGTCTATCCTTTTTTGGGTTGCTACTCTTATTAGCCATTAGGGTAAACGCTCAATCTAATTTTCTCTACATTCAATCAGAAAACAATCAGCCTTATTTTATTCAATGGAGAGGTAATACCTATGGTTCTAATGGTAAAGGTTATTTGTTTATACCCCAGTTACCAAACGGAAATCATACCATTAATCTGAGTTTTCCTGGTGATCAATATGGCGATTACAAGTTCAGTTTTACAGTAGCGGATAAGCCTAAGGGGTATGCTTTGAGAATTACACAAGATGGGGAGTGGATGTTAATGGATATGGTTTCAAGAGAGTTATTGCGTGGAGAATTGAGTGGGCTACCGGTGAATATAAATGCTCCCAAACAAATTCAAAAACTTTCTGAAAGATCCAACGATACAGGCTTCGATCAAAAATATCTAGTTAAAAATGGAAGTAAAACCGATACGGTATCTGTTTTTATACCAGTAATTGTTGTTTCTAATAATGCTATACGGGTAGCCGAAAAAGCAGGTTCGGATAAAACAACCCCTGCAAAGCCCGCTTCAAAAATAAAAGTTCCGTTGGTGCCTGAGGCATATGGTAGTAATATGCCCAAGAAATCGCTGAAACAATAGTATGCGTAGATATTTTATCGAGTTATCTTATCAGGGTACTGCCTATCATGGTTTTCAGGTACAAGAGAATGCAAATACGGTTCAGGCAGAATTATCTAAAGCGTTAGCTATTTTTTATAGAGAAAACTTTGATTTAACGGGATCATCCAGAACAGATGCGGGTGTGCATGCCTTACAAAATTACTTTCATGTTGATACAGCTATAAACATGGATAATAGTCATGTTTACAATATCAATGCACTACTGCCACCGGATATTGCAGTTCGGAGTGTAAAAGAAGTGGCGGCAACGGCTCATTGTAGATTTGATGCGGTAGCTAGGTCTTACCGATACTATATATACCGAGAAAAAAACCCTTTTATGCGGGATAGGGCATGGTTTTACCCTTACCCGTTAGATATAGGCCTCAT
>JAIEQT010000473.1 GCA_019747455.1 Chitinophagaceae bacterium
AGAAAACAGTTTCAATTAGAGCGATTAATATTATTTAGCGATGCCGTTTTTGCTATCGCTATCACTTTGCTTGTGATTGAAATTCGCGTTCCGGAAATCGAATATAATGCGAACCTAAAAGAACATCTTACAGATGAACTCTGGCATCGTTTTCCTCAGTTCTTTGGTTTTGTGTTGAGCTTTGCCGTAATCGGGCAATTCTGGACTAATCACCATCGCCTGTTTGGGCTGGTTAATAATTTCGATAACAGATTACTTTGGTTGAATCTTCATATGCTTTTTTGGATCGTGTTGGTACCATTCACCAGTGGTTTGAACTCGCACTACGGTGGTCTCAATATGGTATGGCAGATTTATAGTTTGAATCTTTTTATGATCGGACTGTCGCTTTTCTTTTTATACCGATATATCGGTAATCCGAAGAGAGATTTATCCGAATTGGCACATGATAGGTTAGCTAAGAAATATGCTTATATACGAAGTTTGTCGGTTGCTTCTATATTTTTATTAGGAGCTGTATTGGCAGGCTTTAAAAGTCATTTTTTTACTACTACGGCCAGATTTATTTATCTGTTGATTCCTGTTGCGCTGATCTTTATTAATAGAGCAGCAAGCAAACAGTTGGCCAAATAAAAAAGGGAACCATTGCTGATTCCCCGTTTCTCTTGCTTGCTTATGATTATTTTCCGTAAGCCTTAACGTAGTACACACAGTCTTCTACTTTCCTTATCTGCTCTTTTCTTTCAATCCCTTTTAAAGTAGATTTTACAGGCATTTTTAAATCTTCAAAAGCCTTATCGGAACTATGTAAGCTATCAACTAATGTGTAAATATTTTTTGATTTCACGGCAAAGGCAACGCCATCTGCTTGCAACTGGCGAGTGCTCAATACACCAATGATATCCCCTGCTTTGTTGAATACCGGCGCACCTGAGTTACCCGGGTTCACACTTATTTGTATTTGATAGGAAAGGGTATCCCCATTATAACCAGATTTTGCACTCAAATATCCCATACCGTATACCACTTCATTTCTGGGATAGCCCAACGTGAAAATCTCTTCGCCTAAATCGGCATTCGATTTACGGATGGCATAAGGAATATTTTTTACGGGAACATATTCAGGATCATTGATAAGAAGGATGGCTAAATCCTTTTCATGATCTATATGCACAATAGAGGATTTAAATTCTTCTCCTTTATTGTTTACAACTACAGCACCCGTTCCTTTTAAAACGTGGGCATTGGTAACGATATATCCTTTTGTGCTGATTAAGAAACCGGAACCCCCACTGAGCAAACGCGCGTTTGATGGGATTTTACTGGTTACTTCTTGTATAACAGCTCCTTGGTATTGCTGATTTTTCTTTACCACTTCCAAATCTTTACCCAATTGTTCTAGTTTGGGGTCGTTCACGGCAGAAGAAAAATAGAATGCCAAACCGCTTATGAAAAGGGCAATAACACCACCCACTGAAGCAGCGATGGCCGTTACTTTTTTATATTTATTCCAAAACTGAACAACTTTACCTATAGTAGTAAGTTCACCGCCTTCATTCAGATCGCCACGCTCTAATAAATAGGCATGCACTTCATGTAAGCCATGTTTGATATTTCGGCGCGTAGTATACATATCCATCTGATGGATGAACATATTATGCTCTACCACCATCTGATCAATCTCAGGTGTTGTTTTCCGAAGATTTTCGAAATAAGATCGCTCCTCGGAGTTCATGTCTCCGGTAAGGTATCTTTCGATGGCTTCTAATAATAAAATATCATCCATATACTTATTCTCCGATATTATACTGCGAAAAGAATAGTTTCTTTAACCGCATTAAACATTTATATTTCTGGTTTTTGGCATTGTCGGCATTGGTATATCCAAATTCAGCAGCCAAAGCATTCATATCCATTTTCTTGAGGTAGTAACCTTCTAATAAGCTCTTACAAGGCTCTCCCAAACTGTTTAATGCCCGATCCATGATGTTGAAGTCGGCATTTCTTTTTTCATGAATTTCCAGATCCTCTTCCACAGCCACCGTTTCCTCCATACTATCTACCGGATGCGCGTATCTTCCAAGCTGTTGAAGTCTTTTGAGCCAAAGCCGCCTACATACAGAATATATATAGGTTTTGATTTGACAGGTTAAGACGAAAGATTCACTTTGCGCTTTTTCGTAGAGAGCAATCATGGCCTCCTGAAAAATATCCCTGGCTTCATCATAAGATCCGTTATTATTAAGAACGTAGGTCTGAACCATATTAAAATTATCTTTATATATGGTTTCGATAGCCTTCGAATCATTGTTGGCTAATCCTTTCAATAATGCTTGTTCGTTCGTATCGCCTTTCACTATCTGTGCTTTTAATACAGTGAGGGGGGTAAAAGTAACCCAAAATAACCCTAAAATATTTTTTTAAAAAAATCGGTTATCAAAAGGTTACCTTTTTCTCATCTCCGTATTAACCATAAATCATTTAAATCAAAAAACACAAAAAATGAAAAAGCTATTATTCGTTCTTGTAATTGGCGCTTTTGCTGCCTGCGGTGGTGAAAATAAAGAAGTTAAAGCTGATACTACAGCTGCAACTGTAGATACTGCTGCTGCTAAAGTAGATACTGCTGCTGCTAAAGTAGATACTACTGCTGCAAAAGTAGATACTGCTGCTAAGAAGTAATTTATATGGGGCTACCTGAAGAGCATGGTAAAGTGAGCTTGCCGGAAACGTAGCCAAACCTTTTTTTCATATGGCAAGCAATCGTTAGAAGCCGCTCCGTTTCCACGGAGGGGCTTTTTTGTTAACCAGGTGTGTATGCCGGAATGCTAACGAACGATAGTTTAATAAATTCTAAAATTATTTTTTAAATTATAATCATTAGCTATATTTACAAAAATGCAAAACCTAGCAACAAATACCTGGTTCTATTTTTTTGGTTATTTCTACTTTAGAAAGAGTAGCCGGGTCCTTTTTGCAAAAGCATAATACTTTTAAAACAAACAATAGGGTCCCGGTTAACACCGGGATTTTTTTTTGTATGACCCAAGAGAGAAAAAATAATAAGGTTGCTGCCGAAAAGCCAATTTGTATTCAGGGCTATGAAGGCAGTTTTCATCAAGTAGCCGCTCGTCATTTCTTTGGCAAATCGGTAGCCGTATTACCCTGTGC
>JAIEQT010000070.1 GCA_019747455.1 Chitinophagaceae bacterium
TTAATCATGCGAACGAGTTCAGGAATTTCATCGGGCGAGTCTTGCATATCGGCATCCATAGTAATAACCACATCACCTGAAGCTGCTTTGAAACCTTCATTCAATGCGGCAGATTTACCATAGTTTCTTTGAAAACGAATTCCTTTGATATGTCCATTTTGCTGAGATAATCTTTCGATTGTTTCCCAGCTATCATCGGTACTGCCATCATCTACAAGAATGATTTCATAGGTATAATGATGCGCGAGTACTACCCGCACTATCCATGCGCATAGTTCAGGTAGCGACTCGGCTTCATTTAATAAGGGTATAACGAGTGATAATTGCATTATGATGGTTGCTGTTCAAAAGGGGTTGGATTAGGATTTTTTTTCGAAATGGCCGCGCCAATTAGGGAGCCAATAGTTCCTAATATCAGGTATATGATCAAACTACCTCCTACAGCGAATGGCAAAAAGAATTTTTTTGTCATTTCCAATCCTTTTTCAATATCAGATTCAGAAAGATTACCTCCTTTTTCCATTTGCTTTCTAGCTTCTTCCAATGATTTGTCGATCATTTCAGGAAATAGAAATTTGATAGAGATAAAAGTAAATACAACAAGAATGGCTGTTAACGCTGCGGTAGTTTTGAAACCGTGAGCGAAAATATTTCCAAAAGTAACATTGCCTTGCATTTGTTGTGCATAGTTATTACAGGCCCATGCTATGGCTGCAATCAGTAATAGTGAATTTGTCCATTGAACATACTTGTTTTGAGAGAGGTCGGTGAACTGAAATACTAAGCTAAGTACGATGAATGCTAAAGAAATCATGATTCCTTTCATCCAGGGTTGTGTGATTTTTGGTTCCATGTTGGTTGTTTTAGTTGGTGTATAGTTTTCCGTTTTTAATGGTGCCGTAAACTAATCCTTTTAATTCTCTTCCGGTGAAAGCGCTGTTTTGTGATTTAGATTTGAATTGATCTTTTTCATACACCGTATTTCCTTTTCGAGAATAGAGTGTTAGTTCGGCTATTTCGTTTTCATTGATATGGGTAGCGGGTAAATTGAAAATATTACGCGCATTCAATGAAAATAATCGAACTAATTGATCATTCGACAAATTATCGATAATATGATTAATAACGAGATAGGCAGTTTCTAAACCTATCATTCCAAAAAGCGCGTATTCAAACTCACATATTTTATGATCCCAATCTTGCGGTAAATGGTGAGTGGCTATACAGTCGATGATGCCATTTGCCACTGCCTCGCGAAGTGCCAGCATATCTGCTTTACTGCGGAGTGGGGGATTTACTTTTAAATAAGTATCATAGGTTTGTACATCTTCATCGCAGAAAAAAAGATGGTAGGGGGTAACGCTGCAAGTAATTTGTAACCCTTTTTCTTTTGCGGCTTTGATCAATGCTACAGAGGCAGCTGTGCTTATACCCGTGATATGCAATTTAGATTGCGTGTAAGCGAGCAAATCGATATCTCTTTTAATAATTATTTCCTCTGCCAATGATGGTATGCCGGGTAATCCTAATCGGGTGGAGATAACACCTTCGTTCATTAGCCCTGAGTTACCAATACTTTTGTCAATTGGTACTTGAATGAGTACGCCATCGAATGCTTTTACATATTGTAAGGCTTTGAGTAAAATTCCGGGCGATTGAACCGGGTTCAAACCATCTGAAAAAGCCATAGCGCCACCTGCCCGCATATCGTACATTTCAGCCAATTCTTTGCCATCCGCTTGTTTAGTGATAGTGCCTATTGGGTAAATAGTTACTGGCAAAGAGGCAGATTGCTTGGCAGCGAAATTGATGAGTGATTTATTATCGGCTATGGGTTTATTATTAGGGATTGTGAAAACACCGGTATAGCCACCGGCCGCGGCAGCTGCGGCACCTGTTTCAAAACTCTCTTTATATTCATAACCGGGCTCTCCAAAGTGAGCAAAAATATCTATCCATCCCGGAGATACACATAATCCTTCTTCTGCGATAATAACGGAGGCCTTATCAGAAAGATTAGCCCCAATTTTAGAGATGATATTATTTTCTATGAGTAGGTCATATTCTTTTCCGTTAAAAGGCGATTGGGGGTCGGTTATAGTAACTTGCTTCAAAAGAATATTCATGCAGCAGTTGAAAATTTTACAAATATAGCTTGAAAATTTCTTTTAGCCCTATATTTGCAGCCCGTTGGAAAAAGCGGCTTTTAAGTTGATTTTTCCAAATGTTCGGGTGGTGGCGTCCCGCCGAAGGCGGGAGTAGCGCACAGAAATTGGGGATATGTTCTTTATTTATGTATTGTATAGTGAGCGTTTGACCAAATATTATGTAGGGAGTACAGAAGATATATATAAACGTTTATTCGCGCATAATACTGGTAAGGCTAAATTCACATCTGGAGGCATACCCTGGAGATTAGTTCATCGAGAGTCTTTTTTTAGTCGGTCAGAAGCAATAATTGCTGAGAGGCGTATAAAAAAGCGAGGTATAAAAAGGTATTTACAAGACCGAGGTGTTTTGTAAGTGTTCGGGTGGTGGCGCAGCCCGGTAGCGCACTTGTATGGGGTGCAAGGGGTCGCAAGTTCGAATCTTGTCCACCCGACTTGACAGGACAAATTGGAATTTTTTCCGTTTGTCCTGTTTTTATTTTGGCTGAAATCCTCGTCCAGCTTGTATAAAATGCGTACTGCTTCGTTTAGCCGAGTAGTTCGAAAAGAGAATCCGTCAAAAGTTAATTTTTCGGGATAAATAGAACTGATGATTTCCCGCTTTTTATCTATTTCTCCGATTTCAAAGGCATAATCCAACTTGGCAAGGTTGTTTACTCCTTTATCTAATAACACACTAATATTCACCTGGTCGTAATTGTAAGTGGTTAATTTGGCTTCTAATTTCTCTAAATTAACGCTATGTTTTGCTTTCATTTCCCGGTAATCGGCTGGCTCAATTTCTTTAGAGGCAAGCAATTCTCCTAAGTAATTTATTTTCTCCTTGCACTCCTTTATTTGTAGTAAGAACTGTTTTCGTTCTTCTATTAAATGCCCGTTCTTATTATGCCATTCTTCCGTTAATATTCTTTTATATACTTCCGTCATGGCTGGTTTGGGAACATACTTTTTTAGTTCTCTTACAAACAAGCTGTTGGCATTGTCTGCCCTGAAACGGGTTTTACATTCTCC
>JAIEQT010000429.1 GCA_019747455.1 Chitinophagaceae bacterium
TGCAAAAGGTTTTACAACAGAAGAAATAAATAAACTCAACGCGGCAGCTCGTTCTGCATTTGAAATTGGATTTATTTTCAATCGTTTCACGTTAGGGGATGCTTGTTTACAACGCCTAGGATTTAACGAATCTCAATATGGCGACTGGAGTTTCAACCTACTTGAGGCGATTGGGTTCACTGAAGATGAAATCGATGCGGCTAATGATTATGTATGCGGTACGATGACAGTAGAGGGGGCACCTTTCTTAAAAGAAAGCCACCTTCCTGTGTTTGATTGTGCTAACAAATGCGGAAAGAAAGGTGAACGCTACATTCATGCATACGGTCATATTCGTATGATGGGTGCTTGTCAGCCTTTCCTTAGTGGTGCCATTTCAAAAACTATTAATCTTCCTCACGAAGCTTCTGTAGAAGAAATTGCAGATTGCTATATGCTTAGCTGGCAATTGGGTTTGAAAGCGAATGCTTTATACCGCGACGGTTCTAAATTAAGCCAGCCACTTAGCAATAAATCAGATAAGAAGAAAAAAACAGAAGATACAGCTGCCGTTGAAGCAACCGAAACACCATTGCTTACAGAAGATACCTCTAATATCGTAGATCTTAGCAAACTAACAGTTGATGAGTTATTAGAAGAAGTACAGAAGAGGATGACAGCTTCTACAGATACCCAATTGAAGCGCGCATTATCTCGTATTGTAGAGCGTAAGTCCTTACCTGCTAAACGTAGAGGATTTACGCAGAAAGCAAAAATAAATGGACAAGTAATTTTCCTTCGCACAGGAGAATATAGTGATGGTACTTTGGGCGAAATTTTCATCGATCTGGCTAAAGAAGGCTCTACAGTACGCAGTTTGATGAATTGTTTTGCAATTGCTGTTTCAGTGGGCTTACAGTACGGTGTTCCATTGGAAGAATTTGTAGAGAAATTCGTATTTACACGTTTTGAACCCGCCGGAATGGTAGATCATCCGAATATTAAAACAACAACATCTTTGGTAGACTTTGTTTTCCGTGCATTAGCTTATGAGTATTTAGATAGAACTGATTTAGTCCATGTGCTCGATCGCCCACAAATTGGTAATACAGGCGAAGAGGAGGGAGATGCCTCTTTTTTGGGAAAGCCCGAATTAAGTAGTATTCGGGTAACAGCACCATCTGCTAATGCTGCTCCTTCGGCTGCGCCTCAGTCGCAAAAATTACAGCGTGTAGCTACGTCGGTTAAAATGGAATCTGGATTAGATGCGGTGAACGCTGCCGCAAAAAATATGCAGAGTGATGCACCTGCTTGTAATACTTGTGGTCATATTACTATCCGTAGTGGTACTTGCTACAAATGTTTGAACTGCGGTAATAGCATGGGCTGTAGTTAAAAATAATTTTTGATCCTTGCCATTACATTCCAACCGGTCTCACGTCAGCGTCAGACCGGTTTTTTTTGTTTATACAACCACCCCGTCAGACTATCAATGGCCAAAAATTGACCTTTTTGATAGAGAATATTCTATGTTTGAATAGCGTCAGACTATACATATCTTTACACTGTTTGTAATCCCAAAAAAAGTTTTCTATGCATATTGAGGCATTTGGGATTTATCATGTTTACAATCAAGGTAATCGTAAACAGACTCTATTTTTTGAACCGTATCATTATCAAAGATTTATTGAGCTAACTCGTTATTATGTATATCCGAAATGCGATATTCTAGCGTATTGCTTAATGCCTAATCATTTTCATTTTATGGTTAGTGCCACAGAAATTAGCGCTACATCTAGGATGATTGGTAAGGTGGAGTCGAATGAGTTAAGCAATGCTTTTAGAGTATTGCTAAGCAGATATTGTCAGGAAATCAATAGATCACGAAACGAAACTGGATCTTTATTCAGGCAAAAGACAAAGATGAAATTATTGCTGAACACAAATGACGGTTATGCGAATTCTTGTTTTAGTTATATTCATTTCAATCCTGAAAAGGCAGGTTTAGTCGACGAATCATTCAAATGGAAGTACAGCTCATTAGCTGGATATCTTGGAATGAAAAAGGATACTTTAATAAATAAAAAAGTTGCCGAGTACCTGCTTGATTTACCGAATGCTACAGAAATGCGAAAACAGTTTGAGATTGTGTAAAACTACTATTAGAAAATTGGTTAGCGTCAGACCATGGTCTGACCCTTTTTTGTATATTCATTCCGAAATTGATTATTATGGGAGAACTTCAAATAAAAAAACAATCCAAAAAATACGACGCAATTATAGTGGGCTCAGGTGCTGGTGGTGGTATGGCAGCCTATACACTCGCTAAAGCAGGACTTAAAGTATGCTTATTAGAGGCGGGTGCTGATTACGATCCCGCAATCAATTCATCCCAATTAAAAAATCCCTGGGAATCACCCCGTAGAGGTGCTAGCACTAAATTCCGGCCTTTCGGCGATTTTGATGGTTGCTACTGGGGATGGGAAATAGATGGTGAACCCTACACTCAGGCCCCAGGAAGTGCAAAATGGGAATGGTGGCGCGCGCGTATGATGGGCGGCCGCACTAATCACTGGGGAAGAATATCCCTTCGCTTTGGTCCGAAAGATTTTAAAAGAAGAAGTATTGATGGTCTAGGCGATGATTGGCCTATCGGATATGAAGACATAAAACCCTATTATGATAAAATTGATCAACTAATAGGTGTATTTGGTTCAAACGAAGGACTGGAAAATGATCCCGACGGGATATTTCTTCCCCCACCTAAACCTCGCTTGCATGAACTCATGATTAAAAAAGCGGCAACAGGTATTAAGATACCCGTTATCCCCTCCAGACTTTCTATTCTCACGAAAAAAATTAATGACGATAGAGGCGCCTGCTTCTATTGTGCCCAGTGTAATAGAAGCTGTAAAGTATATGGAGATTTTTCATCAGGATCAGTATTGGTTAAACCTGCACTAAAAACAGGTAACGTGGATGTTATAACGCAGGCAATGGCGCGTGAGGTAATTACCAATGCAGAAGGATTAGCTACCGGTATTTCTTATATCAATAAAAAAGATATGATGGAATATCAAGTGAGTGGCCGTGTAGTAATATTAGCCGCCAGTACTTGCGAAACTGCCCGATTATTATTGAACTCAAAATCTACCCGTCATCCTAACGGACTGGCCAATGAAAGTAATGTGGTTGGTAAATATT
>JAIEQT010000504.1 GCA_019747455.1 Chitinophagaceae bacterium
TTAGTTTAGATGATAATATGGAATCAATAATTCAACACAAGTTCCGGCTGGTTGATCATGATTATCCAATTTATCCGTTACAGTATATGTTATAGGGCTTGTATATAGCTTATTAAATAAAGACACTCGCTCAGAAAGTGCTTTTGTTGCAAAACCTGCCGGTTTATTTTTATTACGGGCATTAATAGCAGAAGAATGTTTTCTACCTATTCCATTGTCATCTATCTTAACCAGCATGCCATTATTAGTAGCCATAAATGAAATTACTAATTTCTTAAACCCTTGTTTATGCATTAAACCATGCTTTACCGCGTTTTCCGCAAGGGGTTGCAGTAAGAGAGAGGGAATAAGAATCGTTGAAATGTCATTTTGTAAATCCATTCGGATTTCATATTCAAAATCATTATCAAATCTCGCCTTTTCTAATTCCAGATAAAGCCTCAGATTTTCTGTTTCATCTTGTAAGGTTTGCAGTTGTTTATCGCTAGCCTCTAATGTTTTACGCATCAAATCACTAAAATTTCCCAATAAATTACCGGCTTCAATTTTTTTATTATCATACACTAGTCCTTGTACAGTATTAAGAACATTATAGAGGAAATGAGGATTCATCTGTGAACGTAATGCTACTAATTGGCTTTTGAATAATTTTTCCTTTAGCGTTTCACGCGTTAATAGTCGATTAGTCCACCAACTGATTGCAAAATAACCGGCACCTAAAAAAGAAAAAAGAATAATTAAAATAAACCACCATCGCTTCCAAAAAGGAGGAGCAATCGCAAAATCAAAACGCATCATAGCACTTTGATATTTTCCACCAATATCAGAGGCCTGTATTAGCAAAGAATATTTTCCGGGGGTTAGCCTGTTATATGCCAAACTATTTGAGTAGTAAGGCAAATTTTTCCAAATAGAATCTACTCCCTGTAACTTATATTTATAAAATAGTGAGGTGGCAGATTTATAGTGTAAGGCTTCTATTTGAAAAATAATATTATTCTTATTGTAAGAAAGTGTAGCGAAGGGTGTAATGAACAACCCATTGGCGAACCCTTTTAATTGAATAAACCGTATAGCCTGCTTTGTAGAAAATAGCTTCGATTTACTGGCTAATAAGCCATTGGTAGTAGCCAGGTAAATAGCCTCGTCGGTTATTACAAAATCATTGACTTGAACTTCTTCTAAACCAAAAGCATCCAATACATTACTGGTTGCATTATTTTCAATATCGATTTGTGCTAAGCTATCATCGGTAAGTACCCAAATTTTTTTACCAAATACTCTACACTGTTTAATATTATTACTTATTAATCCTTGATCTTTTCCAAAATGACCTACTACTTTTCCATCTTGGATTATATACACACCATCGTTTGTAGTTCCCGCTATAAGTCTTTGTTGTTCATCTTCTACCAAACATCTCACAATTAAAGGTGAGCCGTCACTTTTAACAATCTGTTGAATACTTCCTGCATATTGATAAGCATATAGCCCATCTTCATAGGCTATCCAAAATGTTTTATCATCACGCGAGGTTAATGCTATATTCGTTCGAACATCTCTAATTATCAAGGCCGAGTCTATATAGTCATGTAACCCCGACCTTCTGAAAGAAGCATATAATGGGTTGGATATTCTTGGCATCCTACCTTTAGCGGCACCATATTTATTGTTAATAATATAGGCCCTATTAAAGCTCGCTACTATTGCGTTTCCGAAAATATCTACAACAGCTTGTTTACTATAATCTGCTCTCTCTAATGGTTCTTTATCGTTTTCTTTTAAGATACCTCTATTGGTAAAAATCAGGTGCTTTTTTTTATCATACCGAACAAATTCTACCTCCCTCGATAAATCAAAACTATACTTAAAAAGCTTATTCGTTTTGATATCAAAAGAGCTAATCAGACCTTTACTACTGCCCGTTATAATTTTGTGACTTGAAATGGCATCGATTTTGGTAATATTATCTAATGCTTTACCCGGATTAATTTTATATAAAAAATTACGTAGCGATGGACAAACAAATAACCCATTATCAAGTGTACTAAACCAATAGTTTCCCTGATAATCTTTCACTACATCGGTTACACTTTCATCCGGTAATATACAGGTAGTTTCTCCTGTTTTCAAATCCCATAAATAAGCCCCTGCTTGTGTACATACCCATGGCCTACTATCGCCCGTAGTGGCAAAATGATAAATGATCGCATCCTGCCTAAGATTTAAGGCTGGTATTTCTGTAATACCGGCATCAGTTATAATAAATCCTCTCTTTCTATGGGTACCAATAGAGGAAGCTATTATTCGTTTATCATCGGTAAATAATCTTGACGTATGCAACTCATATGGTACTTTTTTCCAACCCCATTCAGGAGCAGGAAAGGTTAATAAATATCCCTTACCTGAATAAGCATAAAACTTATTATTCCCATAGGTAGAATGGGTAGCGCCTATAGCATTAGGGATAAGAATGCTTCTGATTACCAAGCCCGACCTTTTATTAATTTGATACACCTGATTTACAGCACCTATCCAAATATCTTTGTCAGAAATAGAAATATTTAAAAACACCCCAGCTTTATCTAGTATTGTATCGTTTAAGTTAAACTTACGAAGCGTATCATTTTTTAGATAAAAAAGCTCCTTATAAAAATTCATACACCAAATAATACCTTCAGGGTCTTGCTGCAAATAACTAACAGAGCGTAACTTGGTACTTTCAAATGGTATTTCAGTAAATGAGTGTCCGTTGAATCGGTATAATCCCTTATCCGTACCCAACCAAATATATCCTTCTTTATCCGCTAGCATATCATAAATAACTTGCGTAGGAGGTTGTGCCGGGTGATTAAATTTTTGGACATAAGGAAATTGGGCATGTATACACTGGGAAAATAAGATTGATAATATGACTAGAATAGCTTTTCGCATCAGTTTTAAAATACCGTTTGAAGATACTATATGTATAGAATTTGTTGAATTAAAGTGGGAATAGCCTGCTTCGTGAAAGAAAGACAGGGGTTCATGAAAAAATTACTAGATGTGACCGATATTCCATCAATTTTACAATATTACTTAACAGTAATAATTGGGGGTAAGGAGGTTGCATCGCATGCAACCTTCTTCGTTTTTAAGCGCTTTATTGTATTTACTTAGCTTTGGAAAAAAATTACGATGGAATCGAT
>JAIEQT010000549.1 GCA_019747455.1 Chitinophagaceae bacterium
TTACGGTGATGAATGGAGAAATTACTTAGAGTACAATTCTACGATCAATTGTTCCTTAATATTTTCAGGAACATTTTCACGCTCTGGATAGGTAATGAAAGTACCTTTCTTTTCACTTTCATTCCAATCTACCCAACCAAATTTAGGATTCTTACCGCGTGTTTTGCTGGTAACACCTGAGTTATCGGCACTCTTAGGTTTATAAGCAATAACGTCGCCTGGCTTACAAGAGTAAGAAGGAACGTTCATCACTTCTCCGTTAACGGTGATGTGTTTGTGATTCACCAACTGGCGAGCTTCGGGGCGGCTAGCTGTTAATCCCATACGGAAAACAGTATTATCCAAACGAGCTTCCAATAATTTGATGAGATTTTCACCGGTTACACCTTTAAGGCGTTGTGCTTCTTCGAAGGTTTTACGGAACTGGCGCTCTAATACACCATATGTGTATTTAGCTTTTTGCTTTTCTCTTAACTGTAAAGCGTATTCACATAATGTTTTACGCTTACGAGCAGCACCGTGCTGCCCCGGAGGGTTGCTGTTTTTACCCAGCCACTTGGCATTACCTAAAATAGGTTCGCCGAAGATTCTTGAGATTTTGGTCTTTGGACCTGTGTAACGTGCCATAGTTTTTTTTCATTTCGATTTTTTTAGTATTCGTTGCGTCGATCGGTTAAAAATCGTAAAAAATAAATCGGGCAACCTTTTATTAAATGAAACCTTATTGGCTCAAAAAAATTAAACGCGTCTTTGCTTAGGAGGACGACAACCATTATGTGGCATTGGCGTAACATCTTTAATAGATACTACTTCGATACCTGATTGAGAGATAGAGCGAATGGCCCCTTCTCTGCCGGCTCCCGGACCTTTTACAAATACCTCAACACGCTTCAAACCTGCTTCAGAAGCTACTTTCGCAGCATCTGCCGCAGCCATTTGGGCAGCGTATGGCGTATTTTTCTTAGATCCTTTAAAACCCATTTTACCAGCACTACTCCAGCTAATCACTTGTCCGGTTTTGTTGGTAAAACTGATGATAATGTTGTTGAAAGTAGCAGAGATTCTTACTTCACCTGCAGCATCAACTTTAACCACTCTTTTCTTAGCGGCTGCTTTCGCACTGTTTTGTGCTTTTTGCGGTTTTGCCATTTTGTTCTTTTTAGGTAGTCTTTCTTTTTAAAATATCCCTCAACGGGAACCTGTTTTTCTCCTTCCGCCTTCGGCGGATATCCAATACGCAGGATTTGTATAAAAGCAAAAGCCTTCCGATAGTTCGGAAGACTAATGTTTATTATTTCTTAGCGGCCTTTTTCTTACCGGCAACTGTTTTACGCTTACCCTTTCTGGTACGGCTATTCGTTTTGGTTCTTTGTCCACGTACAGGCAACCCTTTACGATGACGCAATCCACGGTAACAAGCAATATCTAATAAACGCTTAATACTCATAGATACCTCACTACGTAAAGCACCTTCTACCTTAAACTCATTATTAATGATATTACGGATAGCAGCCTGCTCTTCATCATTCCACTGGTTAACTTTCTTATCGAAATCAATACCAGCTTTGGTGAGGATATACTGAGCAGTTGAACGTCCGATACCAAAAATATAGGTCAGACCAATTTCACCTCTTTTGTTCTTTGGTAAGTCAATACCGGCAATACGAGCCATATTCTAGTTTAATTTATACAGTTTGTTATTTAATTAGCCTTGGCGCTGCTTGAAGCGAGGATTTTTTTTGTTGATTACAAATAACTTTCCCTTGCGCTTCACGATCTTACAATCGGCACTGCGTTTTTTAATGGAAGCTCTTACTTTCATTTTTATTGCTTTTTTCTATTTCTTTATTTATACCTAAAAATGATTCGTCCGCGACTTAAATCATATGGACTCATTTCTACCCCTACCTTATCCCCGGGCAAAATACGGATATAGTGCATCCTCATTTTACCGGAAATGGTAGCCAGTATTTCATGACCGTTTTCTAACTTCACCCTGAACATAGCATTACTTAATGCCTCCAGAATTACTCCATCTTGTTTAATCAGCGGTTGTTTCGACATACTGTTTTTGGGGCTGCAAAGATAGTAGTTTGATCCTGAAAAAGGAAAAAAACGTGCAAAAAACTCTCAAAAATGTGGAAAAATACTTAAAAAAGGGGTGTTACGGGTTCCGAGTTCCGAGATTCGGGTTTCAGAAGGTAAGCGACTATAGCTTTTAACTACATCCCAATACCCGTATCTCGCATCTCGTATCTCGCATCTCGTATCTCGCATCCCGTAACTCACTCCCTACATAGGAGCCGTAGTTAGGTGTATCTTCGTCATATCGTGGTACTGATTTTGAAGCTGGTGTACATACTGCACATCAGGATGGTGGCGACGATCCTCGCGGTACCACATTTCAATAGAAGAGAAATCATTAGCCTTCGGAATAACCAACCGAAAAGACCCTTTCATGTATTTGACAGATCCATCCTCATTCAACGATTTAGTAAAATTAAGTGTAGTAAGTGTTTCATCGGTAACAGGAATCGGGTGGAGCTTATCAGTAGAAAACCAGAACTCTTGCACATCGGTCCGCAAACAAACTTGCTTTTCGTCGCCATTCAAACCCGTTACCTGCCCCTGCCAGGTTTTGCCCTCAAATTCCCCTAGCATGTAATCACCTACTTTGATGTCGCTGAATTTAATCATATAGCTTTTCGTTTTAGGAACGTTAAGGTAAGGAAGAATTAGGAATTATGAATTAAAAATGATGAATTAAGAATTATGAATTTGAGACTACAGAATCATTCTACATTCATAACTCTTAATTCTGAATTCTCTATGGTCTATCGTCCACAGCCTTTTCTCATTCCGCCCAACTCATAGTATACCCTTCATTTTCAATTTCCAGCGCTTGCTTTGTTAATTGCAATGGATGAAAAGTATCTACCATTACAGCCAATTCAGCAGTTTCTTTCTTACCGATACTTTTTTCAACTGCACCCGGGTGTGGACCGTGAGGAATACCGGCCGGATGAAGCGTTATCATACCACGTGTTACATTCTTTCTGCTCATAAAATCACCGGCTACATAATATAAAACCTCATCACTATCAATATTACTATGATTATAAGGGGCTGGAATGGCTTGCGGGTGGTAATCATATAGTCGCGGACAAAAACTACAAACCACAAAATTATGGGCATCAAAAGT
>JAIEQT010000425.1 GCA_019747455.1 Chitinophagaceae bacterium
GGAGGTAAGGTAACCACCTATCAGGAAGAGTACTACAGTAACCATAGTAATATAACTCTTATTTCTCCAGAAAGGAACCGGCTCAAAAGCGGCTAAACCAGCTTTTTCGTCGGCTAATTTTTTAAGATTGGCATTCACTTGTAACATTACGAAGGTTACTATAGCCAGTATTAGGGTAAGAATACCAAATAAAAGAGAGCTATCGCTATCGGCATTTTTAGCGTCGTTAGGGTCTACCGCACCGGCTCCAGCTGCTGCACCACCGGCTCCGGGGGCAGGAACAGACTTAATATAAGCAAGAATGGCATCTATTTCCTTATCGGTAAAATTAGGGAAGGCATTCATGGCTGTTTTATTGTACTCGTTGTACAAATTGTTAGCATAAGCGTCCCCTGTTTTTAGAAAAGCGGCACTATTACGTATCCAAGCGTGAAGTTTATTCTTATCGGGCCAGCGATCCTCAACCCCGGTAAGTGCGGGACCGGTTAATTTTTTATGTATTTGGTGACAGGAGGCACAATTGGCACTAAAAAGGGCTTTACCATCTTGTGCGCTAACAGCGGCACTAAATCCTATACTAATCAGAAAAAATAAGGCCCTGAGGCTTGTTTTGGCTATAGATCTAAACAATATCATATGCACAAGAATGGATCTGGTGTGGAAAAATATCCGAGTTCGGGTGCAAAAATATGACAGGATGCTGACAAAAACTCATTCATTAATAAATTTTTCTATCAACTTTTTAATTCATTTTTGCTGCGTGTTTAACAAATTGAGGGAAAAATGGGGTGTTAACTGGATTCAGTTCACTTTAATCTTCTGCACTTTTGCGCTGGGAGGTAGTTTGTGTGGATATCTGGGTCGTAAACTTTTAGGGTTTACCAACATGGAAAAAGGGCTTTTGTATTTTGTAATTTATATCGTTGTTATAACATGCTTATGGCCATTGTGTGTAATTGTTATCAGTATTCCTTTTGGACAGTTTACTTTCTTCAGGGCTTATCTGGAAAGGATTTGGGGAAGAATTTCTAAAAAATAATCAGATGAAACGGATCGCTATTTTTGCTTCGGGTATGGGTACCAATGCGGCAAAAATTATTGAACGCTTTACTGATCATCCTAGCATTTCTGTTGCTCTTATCGTTTCTAATAAACCAACTGCCGGTGTGCTGAATATTGCAACGAAAAATAATATCGAAACATTAATCATTGATAGAGCTAGCTTTAATGACGTTCAATATTGTTTGGTAATTTTTAAAGATAAACGCATTGATTGGATCGTATTAGCCGGTTTTTTATGGAAAATGCCTGCATTTTTTGTTGATGCTTATCCGTTGCGGATAATAAATATTCATCCTGCATTATTGCCTAAGTATGGCGGAAAGGGTATGTATGGAATGCACGTACATGAGGCTGTGGTGGCGGAGAAAGAAAAAGAAACAGGCATAACAATTCATTATGTAAATGAACATTATGATGAGGGAGCGATTATTTTTCAAGCTAAGTGCGAAGTGCTTCCTTCAGATACGGCTGAGAAAGTGGCGGAGAAAGTGCATCAACTGGAACATCGATATTTTCCAGAAGTGATTGAGCGTTTGCTCAGCGTCTGACCATGGTCTGACGCTAACAAATTTTCTATTATTTTAATTGTTTTTATTCCCTTTTTTAGATAATTCGATTCGCTTTTTAGAATATTTGTGATAAACACCCGTCTGACCCTATTTATGAAATATATACTAACAGGTATGGCATTTGCCATTCACTTTGGAGGAATGGCACAACTTAATCAACCCGACTATACGATTTTGCAAAATTGGGCGGCGCATCCCTTAAAAAAAGATATGGCTGATAGTGTTCCAAAGTCATTGAAGAAAGATTATACACTTGTAGAAAGTGTAGATATATTTTTTATTCATCCAACAACCTACACACAAAGCAATAAAGAGTACGGGCAAAATGCGCCTATTGATAACCCTATTCTCAACAATAAAACGAATGCGGGAACAATTTTATTCCAAGCCAGCATTTTTAATGCGGCTGGAAGAGTTTTTGCTCCATACTATCGGCAAGCCCATATTAGCTCCTACTTTCCAGTATCGCAAACAGATACTATCGAAGCAAAAGAAGCCTTCGAATTAGCATACAATGATATCAAAAAAGCTTTTGAAAACTTTCTTCAAGTATGGAATGAGGGAAGACCTATTATTATAGCATCACACAGTCAGGGTACTACACATGCAAAACGATTGATGAAAGAATTTTTTGATGGAAAACCACTACAACAAAAATTAGTTGTTGCTTATTTAGTAGGCATGCCGGTAGAGCCAAACTGGTTTAATAATATTAGTACCTGTAATAAACCTGATCAAACCAGTTGCTATTGTAGCTGGAGAACGTATAGAAAGGATTATAAACCCGACTATGTTGAAAGAGAAAAATATGTGGCCACGGTAACCAATCCATTATCTTGGGATATAGATAAGCCAACTGTTAGCAGAAGTGAAAACAGGGGCTCTATACTCAGAAATTTCAATAAAACTGTTGAATGGGTGGTGGGTGCTGAAGTTAGTAGGGGTGTATTGTGGACAGAAAGACCAAGATTTTTTGGAAGTATTTTATACACCACCAAGAACTATCATATTGCCGATTTCAATTTTTATTATCTAAGTGTTAGAGAAAATGCCTCACTTAGAGTTGCAAGTTTTTTAAGGAAATGAAGAAGAGATTAGCTTTTTCTGCGTGAACGGTTTTAATTTAATTCGTACTGACTCCATAAACTTCGGTAATAGTCGCTTTGTTCGAGTAACATGGAATGTTCACCCTCTAGTTTTACCCTGCCTTTCTCCATTAAAACAATCTTATTCGCATTTTTAATGGTGGAAAGTCTGTGAGCAATGATTATAAGAGTTTTGTGTTGCTCTTTAAACCATTGCAGCGCTTTTTGTATTTCAGCCTCTGCTGAAATATCTAAATTACTGGTAGCCTCATCAAGTACTAACACTTCCGGATCTCTATAAAGTGCACGAGCTATTGCTAATCGTTGACGCTGTCCTCCGGATAAATTAGTGCCTTGTTCAGATAAAATCGTATGGTAGGTATCCGGTAATTCTTCAATAAAAGAATGGATACCTGTTAATTTTGATACAAAAAGGATTTTTTCAAAATTAGGAAACTCCTCTCCTACGGCAATATTACTCATAATAGA
>JAIEQT010000351.1 GCA_019747455.1 Chitinophagaceae bacterium
GGGAGTAAGATTTTCTCTAAAGCAGATTCCACTTCTGCCACAGTGCAATCCAGCAAAGAAGCGACTTGCGCTGGCAGAAAGAATCCACGATTGAACAAATATTCTCCTAGGCCCTTCTCTACCTGCAAAAAGCTGAAACGCTTTCTCTTATCATCCGGAAAAATACCGGTTACTGCAAACATAAAATCGGGCAGCCAGCGAACCGATGCAACTACATTGGTTCTGTTGAACGTGGGATAGCCCCCAAACAATTCATCTGCACCCAAACCACTCAAGACTGCTTTGAGTCCGTAAGCCTTGGCATATCTACAAATAAAATAAGAGTTGATACCATCATTGCTTGGCTGATCCATGGCTTTGATGATATCGGGCATATTGTCGAAGAAATCTTTTTCAGTTACTAAGAAAGAACGATGTTGTGCACCTGTGGCCTGAATCACAATATCTTGATAGAGTTTTTCAGAAAACTTATCATTTTCAAATACGATAGAGAGTGTATGCAAATTATCTCCAACAACAGGTTTGGCCAAAAGGGTTAACAAACTTGAATCCAAACCACCACTCAGGAATAAACCAATTGGTGCATCAGAGATTAGGTGGCGTTGCACTGATTCACGTAAAACAGCACGTACTTTATCAACTGCTGTTTCCTCATCATGAATTGTATAGTTATAGTATAGCTGAAAAAACTTACCTGTTTGGTACTGATGTGTGTGCAGGTTGTATTCCAACCATTGCCCTTTAGCTAGTGGCTGCACATCTTGTAGTGTGGTGATTGGCTCTGGCAGATGACCAAAGAGCAGAAAATATTTTCGCCAATCATTGTTCTCCGGCCAGGAGGGATCAAAGGCTGTGAATGCCCTTACTTCGGAAGCAAAACAAAATTGTCCATTACGAACACCATAATACAATGGCTTGATACCTGCATGGTCTCTTGCTAAGAGCACAGTATTTTTTTGCTTATCCAGCAATGCGAAAGCAAACATGCCATTGAACCGCTGCAAACAATCTTTACCCCACTGCTGATAGGCATAGAGTATTACTTCAGTATCGCTGTGCGAACGGAATGAATAACCCAGCTGTTCCAACTCAGTACGTATGACTTGGAAATTATATATCTCTCCATTGAAGATGAGGATGAGCTGACCGCTGGCATCTTGCATGGGTTGATGCCCCAAAGCTGATAAATCAATCAAAGACAATCTTCGATGTCCGAAAGCCAGTGGATGATCTGCGTCAACATAAATACCTGCATCATCTGGACCGCCATGCTGCATGGCATCACGCATTCGCAGGATGGAATCATCCTTGATTATTGAACCTGATGTAATTACGCCTACGATTCTACACATAACTACTGATAAGAGATTTTCTTGCCAATATTCAGCAATGGTCTTTCAAAATACTTATAAGATAATCCCGAGAAGATATAAGTTATGATAATAGATAAGCATGTAAGTAAAACACTTGCATAAGTTTCAAATAAAGGCTTATTCCCAAGAATCAAATCATGTACAAAACCATTTACAATTTGATGTATTAAGTATATACAATATGAATATTTGGCAATGTTACTAATTATGGGATAATCAAAATGTTTCCATAAAGAATCATAAAAACCATAAACAGCATTAAAAAGCAAGCTTCCATATAGCATAGTAAGTATCAAATGTATCCATGCGCCTCCATTATAATTGAGATTACTAAATAAACAAACCATAATCAAACCCAAAAAAATTATTAACGGCACTATTTGTAGTACAACTCTAACTAGAGGCCTTACAAATAAGAATGGCTTACGTATATAATAATAAGCAATTATAACTCCGGTAAGCAAGGCGTCCATTCTTGCAATTAATAAGACATATGACCCTAAGCCTGTATTTAATAATCGGTAAAAAAAGGCAATAATAACTCCCGAAAAAGCTATACTTAAAATGACTTTTCTTGGTAAAAAATGTATAATAAGGGGTAATAGTAAATAAAACTGTTCTTCAACAGCAAGTGACCAAGTAACATTCAACCAGTTAGACAAAAATCCTGTTTCAGCAATAAAGAAGTTCTGAAGAAATAATAAATATACCCATGGAGCATACTCTTTTTGAAAAAGCCATCCTACATTCTCATCTAAAAAAAATAATGCTATTAAGAAATAGGCACAAACGATTAAATAATAAAGCGGAAAAATTCTCAGAAATCTCTTAATGTAAAAAGCTTTAAAAAAATTTTTTGCCCCTCTGTTCAACAGTAGTATTCGCCCGATTAAAAAGCCAGAAATAACAAAAAATAGATCAACTCCAGACCAAGTCCATGAGCCTGTTTTCTTAATTAATTTCAGAAGCAAGTCAGAGTTGCTGTCACTAATTCCACATATTATATAATGCCAATAGATCACTAAGAGAATAGCTATTGCTCTCAAAAAGTCCAATGACTTTAAATACTGTTCTGAACTTCTATCAGATCTTTTCATAACTACAAATCAAATCAGCAATTCCATCAATATAAGTATCACATGTATATGATTTTGCCTTAACTACAGCGTTTGTTCCGTGTTGCCCAATGAAATTAGGCGTACCCAAATAACGAGCAATTACTTTACGCAGTAATTTGATACCTTCTGCTATCAATAACACACCTGCATTCTCGCGCACAACCTCCGACGCACTACCATACTGCATGGCATCACGCATGCGCGGGATGGTTATTTCCTGAATGTTTTGTTTAGCTGATATGATTCCTGCTATACGGCACATGTTAGTTCAGTCTTTGGCTATTAGTCTTTTGTCTTTGGCCTGCTTTACGAAGCCTTGGCGTAGGAGAGCCTGTCTGCCGTAGCATTGATGCGTAGGCAGATCTTTAGCTTTAATGTTATTCCTTGATCTAAGTGTTGATTTTTACCGCTAGGACCATTCCTACGCTAAAGCTCCGGAAGGTAAACGCTATGCCGCGAAGTGGCGTAAAGAATTATCAAAAGTCAATTTTCTAATCACCAATTATTTTACTCGCGTCACTTTGCGTCTTTCTGTCTTCGCGGTAAAAAAATTTCCCAATTCTTAATTATTAATTATTCATTCTTAATTACTACACGAACTATCCACCACCCGCTGTACTTGTTGGATTAGTCTTTGGTCTTTAGCGATTAGTCTTTAGAGCGCTCTGTCATGTCCTGATATAGGTTGACAGTTTTATTTGATTTAGTTTAAGCTGCGCGATGCACATGAGCAGGTATTT
>JAIEQT010000155.1 GCA_019747455.1 Chitinophagaceae bacterium
CGGCTACCATCAGATCACTATATCCATTGATCACTTTAGGTTGATCTATAAAATCGCTCGTGCAGTTTACCATACCCAATACTTTTACTACTCTTTTTACTTTACTTAAATCTCCCAATTCTTTTTTCAATACTGCTAAATGTGCAATAGCGGCTAATCTAGCAGCTTCATATCCTTTCTCAATAGACAGGTTTGCGGGTATTTTACCGGTAATATAAGTCCCGTCTTTTTGTAATGGTCCTTTGCCTGCCAGAAATAAAAGATTACCTGTTCGTACTACGTTTACATAGTTTGCTACAGGGGCAGAAACAGGAGGTAATGAAATCCCCAGTTTAACTAAATTTTCCTCGGGTGTTTGGGCGGTAGCTGTTATGGATAATAAACAAATCGCTACCGTGTAAAAAAATCGGTACATAAGCAATAGAATCGGTTAATGAATTAATAGTTCTAAGGTAAGCAAATGAAAAGAGTTATCTTCATTTTACTTAATTAATCAATATGAAACTGATTACTGTTTACCTGAATAAGCAGATTGTACTATCTCTATTATTGGTATCATTTTTCTGCGTAGGTGCAGCGCAAACTAGTAGCGACCCTATTATTAATGCTATCATCAAAGAAGCAAATGATAATTCCCAGTTAAAAAGAATGAGCCATGAATTGATGGATGGGGTGGGCTCCCGATTGGTTGGCTCTTCTAAAATGCTACAGGCCAGCGATTGGGCCATTGCTCAATATCAGCAATATGGTATTGAAGCTAAGCGAGAGAACTATGGTGAATGGAGAGGGTGGGATAGAGGTATTAGTCATGTTGATATGGTAAGCCCATGGATCAGATCGCTGGAAGCTACGCAATTGGCTTTTTGTCCGGCTACTAAAAAACCCGTTGTAGCATCTACTATTATATTAGCAGATCTGCCCGACTCATTGGCTTTTCAGGCATGGTTGCCCAATGTGAAAGGCAAATTTGTTTTGATATCAATGCCGCAACCAACAGGCCGGCCAGATTATAACTGGCAGGAATTTGGTACAAAAGAGTCTTTTGATAAAATGAGAAAGGAGCGCACAGCGCAAACAGAGGCTTGGCGTAAGCGTATCACGAAAACGGGATATAATAACAGACAGTTAGCCGCTGCATTAGAAAAAGCAGGTGCTGCCGGTATTATTGCCAGTAATTGGTCGAACGGGTTTGGTGTTAACAAAATATTCGATGCATATACCAAAAAAATTCCGACAGTAGACATTGGGTTAGAGGATTATGGTTTGATTTTTCGGTTAACAGAAGCCGGTAAAGCACCTGAGTTGCGTGTGGTTACAGAATCTAAAGAATTGGGTATGATTCCTACTTTCAATACCATAGCAACTATAAAGGGTGGTGCAAAAGCTAATGAGTATGTGATGTTATCTGCGCATTTCGATTCATGGGATGGTGGTACCGGTGCAACTGATAACGGAACGGGAACTATGGTGATGATGGAAGCGATGCGAATTTTAAAAGCGGTGTATCCTAATCCTAAGCGTACTATATTAGTTGGACATTGGGGAAGCGAAGAGCAAGGTTTAAATGGATCGCGCGCTTTTGTAGAAGATCACCCGGAGATTGTTTCTAATTTGCAAGCATTATTTAATCAGGATAATGGAACAGGAAGAATTGTAAATATTGGAGGTTCTGGCTATGCAAAAGCGAAGGATTATTTGGGAAGATGGATAGCTGCTATTCCAAATATGTATCGGGATTCTATTAAAACATCATTTCCAGGTTCCCCCGGTGGTGGTGGTTCGGACCATGCATCTTTTGTAGCCGTTGGAGCGCCTGCATTTTCTTTGGGAGCATTGAACTGGTCGTACTTCAACTATACCTGGCATACACAGAGAGATACTTATGATAAAATTGTATTCGACGACTTGCGTTACAACGCCATTGTAGCTGCTATATTGGTATATATGGCTTGTGAGGATCCTGAAAGAAGTTCTACCGAAAAAGCTGAATTAGGTGTAAACCCACGTACGGGAGAAAAACTACAGTGGCCTGCACCTGTAAAAGCTAAGCGGAAGGCGGATTAGGGTATACGATGCAGGGAGGTCTAAAATTAGAACGCTATTTTATCTATCGTGCAATAATATTTTGGATCGCAGCCTGTTAACATATCTCCGCCAATATATATAAGCTTTTTTTTACTTTTCTCAAATAATTCAGGGGTTATATAGCCATATATAATGGGTATGATATTTTTTCTATGTTTTATGAAACAGCTTGGCGGAAGTTTACTTGAAGAAGTAGTAGCTAACATCGCAGCTTTTTTTTCATCACTAGCGTGATCTTTTAGTAATACAAGTTTTTTTTCTTGAATTGTTTTTGAAAAATCTACTTCATCAAAATCTAATTCGAATGCTTTTGAATTCAAACTGTAGTTAACAATAAAAGGCACTTTCCGCATTTTCGCTTTATCAATCATAAAACTATGCCAAATACGAGTTTCTGTATGACCATTACTTACTATTGTTTGATTAAAAGTGAATACCGCAATCCCTTTCTCTTTATCAACTAAATTTACTTCTACTTTATTGATTCTATCTTTTATTATAAATTCATAATGGTGAGGGTTTACCTGCTGTATTTGGCTTATTGGCATAGCTTTAGGTCCTTCGCCACTCCGGTAGATCATAGTAGAATCGGTGAATTGTAACATAAAATGACTGTAATAATCATTAGGTGAGTATAAGCAAATTTTTCCTTGGTAAACCTGTAAAATGATCCATTCTTTAGCTAATCCTTTGAGATTAAATTTTTTAAATACTGTTTTATTTGATCGAAGTTGGTTTAGTGACTCTAGATAAGTATCTCTTTCAAAACGATTCATCTTAGAATCTGGCACTATTTTATAAAACTTTGAATCTTTATTGGTTTCCCAGAAAACAAAGTGTGCATCCTCTTTTGTTATGTTTTTTACAATGAATAATGTATCAGACATTGCAAAAACAGATATTGGTAATACATAACAACTAAATAGTATGCATAATACTGTTAAATAGAAACTACTTTTCAAATCTGTAGATCTTTAGAGGTGGTGATTGATGGTTGTTTATTTATGGCCACAAGTCCGAGCATAGGCCCTATTGCTAATAGCATATAAATATAGGGTGTTTGAAAAATATCTTGTAGTAAACCGATCAATTGGATACTTACTATCGTAATGGCAAAACCAATACAGTTAACAATAGTTAATGAAGTG
>JAIEQT010000055.1 GCA_019747455.1 Chitinophagaceae bacterium
GTGAAAAGGAATTGGGAAAAAATAAAAGGGGAGGAAGGGAAAAAATCGGTACTGGAAGGTGTTCCTAAAGCATTACCTGCTATTGTTAAAGCTCTTCGTCTTCAGGAAAAAACCAAACAGGTAGGGTTTGAATGGAAGAATAAAGAAGATGTATGGAAAAAAGTAGAGGAAGAAGGCCAAGAACTTCAAGAAGCTATTAAAGCAGGCGATTCAAGCGAAATTACGGCCGAATTCGGCGATCTTTTATTCAGTTTAGTTAATTATGCACGGTTTTTGCAGATTGATCCGGAGGCTGCATTAGAGCAAACCAACAAGAAATTCATATACCGGTTTCAAGAGGTTGAGAAGATGGCTGCCAAAGCCGGGAAACAACTGGGAGATATGAGCTTATCTGAAATGGACGCTCTTTGGAATGAAGCCAAAAAAAAGAATAGCGAAATTGATTAAGGAATTACAATCGATCATGTATAAATACGGCTATCTGCTGATCACCGCAGCTTGGCTGTATACCTTATCTTTTATTTTCACGAATTACTGGAGTTATCATGCCAGCCCAGAAAGAGTAAAAGAAACACTCCAAGAACGTATTCATCAACAAGAGCAAGTTATTAGTGGATTGATGCGCGATACCGCTAAGCTTTTTCATTTGTTACAACAAGATTCAGCTATATTATTGGAGGAGAACAGAACAGAGAGATTTGGCTTTTTTATCTATAAGCAAGCAGCTACACCCCATTTGGTTTACTGGAATACGAATAAAATGTATTTACCTGCAGAACAGGTTACCGGATTACCTGGGGAGCATTTTATGGTTAATCCGAATGGTAGTTTTATCGTTATTAAGGAAGAATCAGTGGTTCGTAATAAAAAGTATTATCTACTTGCTATAATCCCTGTTCGATGGTCATATTTTATACAGAATAAATACTTTCACACAGATTTTGCTGATTATCCAGGGTTAGACGACCAATATGAAATAAGTGATGATAAAGCTGCCTTGCCTGTTCTATCATCTTCAAATACGGCCTTATTTCGCATACAGCTTAAGGAAGGCAAGGCTTTTATAGCTTACGATGCCGTTACTATTATTGTAAGGGTTATAGCGATCATCTTTTTACTTATTTTTTTACATGCAGCAGCGGAAGAATTATGCGTAAAGCGAAGTACAACCGAAGGTTTTGGCTTTCTATTGATTACGATTATCTCTATTCGTTTGATCGCCTATACTACCACATTTCCTTTTGATACCAGTAAGTTACCAATATTCGATCCGTCCATTTACGCATCTAATTTTTTGCATCCTTCTTTAGGAGATCTATTGGTTAATGCTATACTCATTTTTTGGCTTATTCTTTTTCTTAAAAAAAATGTACCGACTGCCTTCCTCTTAAGTAAGTATATACCGCTTGATTTGATTCATTTCTTAAGAATTGTTGTGCTCACTTGGAGCTGTTTTATCATTAATGCTATTATTGTAAGCCTTGTTCAAGACGCTAAAATTTCTTTTGATGTCACAAATTTTTTTAGCTTAACAATGTATACTACACTCAGTTTTGTAATACTCTGTTTTCTTACACTTAGCTTTTTTAATCTTTCTCAAATTCTTTTATATCCGATCTTTAGGCAGAAGCCACACCCTATACGTGTATTAGTTTATATACTAATTGCTGCATTGCTGTATTTAGTTGCTTTTGTAAAAACATCAGATGCCTTAATTTATATATGCATTTCGGGTTGGTTAATGGTATATCTGGCGCTTTTATGGATTAGACATGCAGATCTCTCCGTACCACTTATCAGATCATCGTTCTTTATTTTCTGGGTAATGCTTTTCGCTATTTCGATTGCGGCCCTGGTAATGTATCAAAATCGCTTAGTAGAAAGCAAACAAAGAAAGCGCATTGCAGAAAAGTTAGCCATACAGGCAGATCCTTCAGGAGAGAATTTATTACATATAGCAGCTACCAATTTTAGCGATGGCTTTTTAGCGGATAACTTTAATCGGTTTACAGAAAATGAGTATGTAAATAAATTCATAAAAGACAGTCTAATCAATCAAAATTTCTCCGGCTACCTCAATAAATTCGATACGCGGATTTATACATTTGATAGCTTATTTCACCCTCTCTATAATGAAGATTCATTAAATTATTCTTCTATCAAAACCATAGTGTTAAATCAGGCCACTCCAACGGATATAGCTGATTTATATAGGTACGAAAATGCTGATAACGGGTTTAGTTATATATATCAAAAAACAGCTCAGAAAGGGAATATCGCATTGGGATATTTTTTTATCATATTAGAATCCAAGCGATACAAAAGTGAAGCCCTTTATCCCGAATTATTTAATCAATCAGAGGATATTGCAACAGACTTAAATACAAATTATGCCTATGCTGTATACGTGAATAAGAAGATGATCAATCATTTTAACAACTATGATTTTCCGGCTGTATTAACTGATAATCAAGCTCCCAGTTTTGAATTTGTTTTCAAACAGTCGGGAGATTATTCCGAATTATGGTACAATTCCGGTAGTAACAGGCAAGTAGTGGTGGTAAAAAGAAATGCTTGGATCTTAGAATCAATAACACTATTCGCTTATTTATTCTGCTCCTTTTTAATCATTATATTCCTATTTCATATCGGTAGGGTAATAGTGGAAGCGCGCTTACAATGGGAAGGTATCCGACCTATTTTTATATTAAATATCCGTTCTCAAATTCAAGCTACCATTATTTTCCTAAGCGTATTTTCTTTTATAGTAATTGGTGTAGCTACGATCTCTTTTTTTATATATCGCTTTAATACCAGTAATGAGGAAAGGCTATCAAAATCAATTCAAGTGATGGCCAATGAATTGAATGCTAAAGTAAATAATTTAATTGCTTTTGATGACTTGCCCGATAATCCGGGTGTACAATACGAGATTGAAAAAATCATTTCCGATATCTCTGATCAGCGTAATGTGGATATCAATTATTATAACGCTGCGGGCGATTTGTTGGCATCTACACAACCCTATATTTATAATAAGCATTTGCTGAGTTCCAAGATGGAGCCACAAGCTTATTTTGAACTAAAACAAAATAATAAGATTCGATTTCTTCAATCTGAAAAAATCGGAACTTTTCAATATTTGAGTATTTATGTGCCATTAACCGACCAGAATAATAATCGATACGCATATTTAAATATTCCGTATCTCAACTCGCAGTTAGAACTTAGTCA
>JAIEQT010000160.1 GCA_019747455.1 Chitinophagaceae bacterium
AAATCATAAGATTTACTGGGTTTTGAGACTTTTTGTTTTTTTAATCGTGGGGAGAGCAGGATTCGAACCTCACTCTTAAACCTATGTTTTATAAGGCATTTTACATTCTAAAAATTCAAGGGCATCGATTTTGCTTCTGTAATGCAAATCTCCTCAAATCTTATGAGGTAAATTTAATCAATTCTTAGGGTTTGACAAAATAATTTGTTCAAATTCGTACTAAATATTGAACTAGTTTTAAGTGGTTTTAATTGTTCAACAGTCTATAAAGCTGTTCAATTTTTATCCTACTATACAACGTATAACTTCCTCTAAAGGTAAGCCACTATAATCACAAAATTCCTGAACTGATATATACTGGTGCTCCAGTTTATTTAGATGCTTTTTGATCTTCTTTAAATATAGTCGGGCTTGAGTATATGTCTTGCCCATGATACGTTGTACATCTTTCGGATACATGCATACTCTTACGTTGCTTGTTGCCACTGTTGTACAATTTAATACTTTATCTATGCCTTTGCTATACCTATGAGGTAGCTCAACACAATAGCAAATTTATACATTTTTTGGATAATGTGATGGACTAAAATAATCGATTATGGTTGTTTATAGTTGACTACTTATCTGTGCCTTTTGAATTGTGATTTTAATGTTTGAAACTTTGATTAAATCATTCGGGATTTAGTTGCAACGATTAACGAAATGAAAGTGAATTGTGAAAATGAGTATTAATCAAAAGTTTAGAAATTATGGCAAGACAGAAAGGCATAATTAAACTAAAAGGTACTATCGGAGGTATTACCTTTTACAAAACTTCTCAAGACGGGCATCTTGCCCGCGAGAAAGGAGGTATCGAAAAAAGCAGGATTATGAGTGACCCTGCGTTTCAAAGAACGCGTGAAAACGGTTCTGAATTTGGACGGGCTGGGAAGGCCGGAAAATTACTCAGAACTGCGTTAAGAGCTTTGCTATTGAATTCTGCTGATGGCAGAATGGTAAGTCGACTTACCCAGGAAATGGTAAAAGTTATTCAGGCTGACTTGGTTAGTGAACGTGGTTTACGAAATGTAATTGACGGCGAAGCGGAATTGTTATTGGGCTTTGAGTTTAACATCAGAGGTAAGCTTGGAACTAGTCTTTTTGCTCCTTACACTGGAGCTATAGACCGTGTTACTGGTGAAATAACGGTGGATATTCCACCATTTGTTCCTGTTAACATGATTGCAGCTCCATCGGGGACTACGCATTATAAGATTATTTCTGCCGGTGCAGAGATTGACTTTGAGGCTGAAACCTTTATTGAGCAACACTCTGAGACGGCTATTTTACCTTGGGATGCTGTGGCGACCGTTGCGGTTGCGCAAACTAATCAAGTTACAGCTGCGAGTACTAAGCCGCTATTCCTTGCTTTGGGAATTGAATTTTATCAAGAGGTTAACGGTCAAATGTACCCACTTAAAAACGGTGCATTTAACCCATTATCGATTGTTAAAGTTGACAGTGGTGTGTAATGGTTCTCCTAATTACCAGAACATATTTCCCTGAAGGAACGAATGGAAATCTTGAATTTGAGGGTAAATTGATTTGTAAAACAATTGAATTGCCTTGGAAGGAAAATCAGAAAATGATTTCCTGCATTCCGGAAGGGAAATATTTATTACAAAAGCGGTACAGCAAAAAGTTCAAATGGCATATTGAAATAGTGAATGTTTCAAATCGAAGTTCGATTTTGTTTCATCCTGCCAATAATGCCATCAAAGAACTAAACGGTTGTATTGCACCGGTTACAAAGATTTCGGGAGCCGGTTTAGGTCTACTATCCCGAAAAGCTTTTGCCAAGCTTAAAACTATTGTTTATAAAGCTTTGGATGAAAAGCAACGAGTTTTAATCATTATCAAATCTTAAATTTTTATTATTATGAAAACAAATTTTTTAAATAAACTGAAACAAGGATTGTTTCTTTTAATTGCCGTTCTAGGAACATTTATCAGCTATGCTCAACCCACTCAGACCACCACAATTGGTGGTAGTAAAACACCCGATACTGGCGGATTTTTTGATATCGGAGGTAAACAGAATCCCGAACCAACCCTTTTAACTAATTTGATTGGCGAAACACAATGTACGTTTGCTTTTTTAAATGAAACTGGTGGACGAAATGGGACTGGTACTTCAAGCGATACTGGACAAGTAGATAATCCAGATGATTTTGACGATTTGGATACTGGCGGCAGAGGCGCGAACACAAACACAGGCGAATTTGCTCTTTCAGATATAGGTGGAAGAGGTACTTCAACAGATACGGGACAAATTACTGCGAGTGATGATTGGGACTTTTTCGATATTGGTGGAAGAAGTACCGGCGGTGAATTAACTGCACTTGATACAGGAGGTAAAAATTCGACAGGTGGTCTTGAAAACACTTGTACCATTTGCCCAGAGACTGGTGGTGGAAATGGTGGAAAAAGCACCACAGGAGAATATGCCTATTCTGAAATTGGTGGTAGAGATTCCGGAGGAGGTTTAAATTTTTTAGATGACATTGGTGGAAAAGGTGGAACTGATACAGGTCAGTTTACTATTTACGACATCGGAGGACGCAATACAAATTCAACAGGAGAAGTTGCAGTATTAGATACAGGCGGACGAGGGAATGAACTTGGTGGCGGATGTATTTTTGACGGCTCCTGCCTGATTTACACTCCTGAATAAAACCTAGATCATGAAACTTGTTAAAAGAGCGCAAGCTCCAACTCCGAAATTTTTTAAAGTGCTTCGAAATGTTGGTTTGGTTTTGGCAGCTGTTGGTGGAACTATCTTGGCGGCTCCAATTGCTTTGCCAGTTTTAGTAACTTCAGTTGGTGGCTATTTGGTTGTTGCCGGTGGTGTTGCCTCTGCGGTAAGCCAACTGACAGTTAACGAGGATGAGATCCTTCGCAAAGCTCAGGATGACAATGCAAACAAATAGTCATACTTTGATGGGTACAGCCGGATGAACATTTTTGAGTATCATACCCAACATTCAATCGGCTGACGTTGTAAAAACGATAGTATTGGCCGCTGTTGGTGCCGTAGTCAGTTTTATGATTTCGATGTTGCTCAAAAGAATAATTAATTTTTCTTAAAAATTGAATGGCGTTTTCCGTGCAATAATATCTAATGTTAAACCAGCTTTAGCTGTGTGAATATGTTGAAGGAAGATCAGAGTTGTCATAGTCTTTATGAAACGTAATTAAGTCATTATT
>JAIEQT010000156.1 GCA_019747455.1 Chitinophagaceae bacterium
AACCATTATTACCAGACAAATGGATGGTGTAGAAAGATCTTTTGTAAAAGTAAAAACGCCTATTACTACTATTCCCTTTGTAAAAAATCATGAGTTTAACTATAGCAAATTAATTAGTTGGATAGGTGAAGGTGCAGAGAAATATACCTGGATTATTTATATACTTATTGTTACACTTATTATTACAGCAGTTAGTAATGGAGCAAACCTTACTGATGGCTTAGATGGATTAGCCGCAGGTGTAAGTGCTATTATTGGCGCGGGTTTGGGACTTTTTATTTATGTAAGTGGTAACTACAAATTTGCAGATTATCTCAATATCATGTACATCCCCAACCTGGGCGAACTCTCCATATTTGTAGGTGCATTTGTTGGGGCCTGTATTGGCTTTCTCTGGTACAATGCATATCCGGCACAAGTATTTATGGGCGATACCGGTAGTTTAGCATTAGGAGGTATTATTGCTTCTTTAGCCATTATTGTACGGAAAGAATGGTTGATACCTATTTTTTGTGGTGTATTCTTAGTTGAAAATCTGAGTGTGATTTTACAAGTGAGTTATTTCAAATACACAAAGAAAAAATATGGTGAGGGTAGGAGAATATTTTTAATGAGTCCTCTGCATCATCATTACCAGAAGAAAGGATTCCACGAAAGTAAAATAGCAGTTCGTTTTTGGATCATAACCGTGTTGTTGGTTGTAGCATCAATCATAACCTTAAAGATCAGATAAACAGTGAGTAAGAAATTGATCATATTAGGAGGAGGGGAAAGCGGCGTAGGGGCAGCTTTATTAGCAAAGCAGCAGGGCTATGATGTTTTCTTAAGTGATGGGGGGGCACTAAAAGAAAAATATAGACAGGAATTACGGGAAGCAGGTATTGCATTTGAAGAAGGCAGACACACTGGAGAAAAGGTACTAGGAGCAGATGAAATAGTGAAAAGTCCGGGTATACCTGAAAAAAATGAATTGGTAAAAGCTATTCGAGCCAAAGGAATTCCTGTGATAAGTGAGATAGAATTAGCATATCGTTTTAAGGGTAGTAGTAAAATTATTGCTATAACCGGTAGTAATGGAAAGAGCACTACAACGGCACTCATTTATCATATCTGTGAAACGGCTGGTTTCAACTGTGCATTAGTGGGCAATATTGGCTACTCTTTTGCCAAGCAAGTGGCAGAAGATCCCAAAGAATGGTATATACTCGAAATCAGTTCTTTTCAGTTAGATGATATTAAAACCTTTCGAGCCGATGTAAGTGTACTGTTGAATATTACGGAAGATCATCTCGATAGATACAATTATCAATTTGAAAACTATATCAATAGCAAATTTAGAATTTTAGAAAACCAAACTAGTAACGATTATTTTATCTACTGCGCCGATGATGAAGTGATCATGCAAAAATTACCATTACTAAACACCCATACTAACCCATTACCATTCTCTATGAAACAAGAAGTAAAAAAAGGCAGCTACATTAAAGGAGATCAAATGATGCTCAGAATACAAGAAGAAAGAGTAAGCATGAGTATTTATGATTTTGCTTTAAAAGGCAAGCACAACCAGTACAATACCATGGCAGCTTGCATTGCGGCTGCTACCGTAGGCATTCGCAAAGAAAAAATACGAGAAGCGGTAAAAAACTTCCATAGTCTTGAGCATCGTATGGAGTTTGTAGCAATGGTGCGCGGTGTTGAATTCATTAACGATAGTAAAGCTACTAATGTAAATAGTACCTGGTATGCTTTGGAAAGTATGAATAAGCCAACCGTATTAATACTAGGTGGTATCGACAAGGGTAACGATTATGGGTTGATTACAGACTTAGTAAAAGAAAAAGTGAAAGCTATTATCTGTATGGGTATTGACAATACTAAGATTATAGAAGCTTTTAAAGATATCGTACCGATTATCATAGAAACGGATAGTGCTAAAAAAGCAGTTAATGCGGCTTTTAGAACAGCCGTAAAAGATGATGTAGTATTGTTGAGCCCTGCTTGTGCCAGTTTCGATTTATTTAAAAACTATGAAGACAGAGGAGCGCAATTTAAAGCAGCTGTAAAGGAGTTATAGTAATGCCTGAAGTAAACGATACTTTATTTTCTCAAATACCAACAGTAGAGGGGGTTAGAAATCAGTTGGTAACACGTACCCGTGGCGATAAATATATCTGGGGTATTGTAGTATTATTATCATTGATATCTATTCTGGTAGTGTATAGTGCCACCGGATCACTGGCGTATAAAATGTATAGAGGTAATACTACTATTTATCTTTTTAAACAGCTATCATTTACACTATTGGGAATGCTGTTAATCTATTTTCTTCATAGAGTTAACTACACTTTTTTTTCCAGGGTAGCAACATTACTCTTTTTTATATCGGTTCCTTTATTATTGTATACCCTTTTTTTTGGCGCACGCATCAATGAAGGAAGCAGATGGATAAAATTGCCTATCATTAATATGACTATACAAACCAGTGATTTTGCGAAACTGGCTTTGTTTATGTATATCTCAAAAATGCTGAGTAAGAAACAGGAAGTTATCAAAGACTTTAAGAAAGGGTTTATTCCCGTGGTAACACCTGTTCTGATTATTTGTGTACTTATTATGCCGGCTAACTTATCAAATGCTTTATTAACGGGTGCTACAGCATTACTCTTGATGTTCATAGGAAGGGTAAGTATGAAACATATTTTACTTACCATCTTTATTGCACTAATTCCCGTTGCCTTTATTGTTTCAGTAGCCATGTTAACCTATGAGGGAAAGAAAAAAGAAGATATCGCTAAACCCATAGTTGCAGAAAAAATGAAGTCGATGGGTCGCTTTGGTACTTGGGTAAAACGAGTACAGGATTTTATGTATGCCGCTGATCAAGAAACACCCTATCAGGTTCAACAAGCTAAAATTGCTATTTCTAATGGAGGTGTGTTAATGGGTTTAGGTCCGGGAAATAGTAGACAAAGAAATTTTTTACCACAGGCATACAATGATTTTATTTATTCTATCATTATTGAAGAATATGGATTATTGGGTGGCGCATTTATGATCTTTATCTATTTGGTTTTCCTATTTAGATGTATTAGTATTTTTAGAAGATGCCCTTATGCTTTTGGTGCTTTTCTGGCATTAGGATTGAGCTTTACCCTTATTATTCAAGCAATTGCTAATATGGCAGTAAATGTAAATCTGGTACCTGTAACCGGTGTTACACTACCATTGGTGAGTATGGGAGGTA
>JAIEQT010000263.1 GCA_019747455.1 Chitinophagaceae bacterium
AAACAGGCTACTGTTTCATTGGATGATTATATCAACATGATAGGATTAAAAACCTCTGTACTATTAGCTGCTAGTTCACAACAGGGGGCAACGCATGGGGGGGCCAGCGAGGGTAATCTGAACCATATTTATGCTTTTGGTAAGAACTTAGGTATCGCTTTCCAAATACAAGATGATTATTTAGATGCTTTTGGAGATCCTCAGAAGTTTGGTAAAGAGGTAGGTGGAGATATCAAACAAAATAAAAAAACATTTCTGCTATTACATGCCCTTGATACGGCTAATGATCAGCAAAAGAAAGAGTTGCAATATTTGATGGAGCAAAACCCACCCGATAAGATTGACAAAGTATTAGCTATCTATAAAGCCTGTGGCGTAGATGAGTGGGCATTGACACTAAAAAATAATTATCTGAATACAGCCTTACAGCATTTAGACGATATTGCTGTAGTATCGGGTCGTAAAAAACCGTTACAGGAGCTGGCAGCCTATTTGATACAACGGGATGTATAAACAAATAGTTATCTTTCCTCATTAAATTATTTAAAAGCGTTTCATGTCTAATTCTGTTTTTAGAACAAAAGATATTGCTAAGATCATTGCAGACCATAAGAAGAGTGAAGATGGTCATTCGAGTGGTTTAAAACGTGTACTCAATGTTCGAGATCTCACTTTTTTTGGAATTGCTGCCATCTTGGGGGCGGGAAGCTTTAGTAGTTTAGGAGGAGCTGTGTTTAGTGGTGGTCCGGGTGTAGTGATATTATTTATCATTACTGCTATTGCTTGTGCTTTTACTGCTTTTTGTTATAGTGAATTTGCCAGCAGAATTCCTGTTGCGGGAAGTGCGTACACGTATGCGTATGCCAGTTTTGGAGAATTGTTTGCTTGGATAATAGGATGGGCGTTGATTATGGAATATTCTATTGGTAATATCTATGTTGCCTATAGTTGGAGTGATTATTTTACTTCTTTTCTGGATAAATGTGGATGGCATATTCCCGATTATCTATGTACTAGTTATAAAGAAGCACAACATGCTGTAAATGGGGGTAGTACCAATGCTGCCATTATTAGTGCGTGGGAGAAAGCACCTATTATTGGCGGTTTACGTTTGATAGTAGATGTACCCGCTTTTATCATTAATATACTCATCACGTATTTAGTGTATCGTGGCGTAAAAGAAAGTCGCAATTTTAGTAATATCATGGTAGTACTGAAATTATTGGTGGTAGGTATTGTTATTCTGGTAGGAGGATATATGGTTTTTCATATAGGAACCACCGATAACTGGTTGCCACTAAGTGATACAGGTACAAAATCATTCATGCCTAATGGATTTAGTGGCGTGATGGCCGCTGTTAGTGGCGTATTCTTTGCCTATATTGGCTTTGATGCGGTAAGTGTAATGGCTGAAGAGAGTAAAAATCCGCAAAGAGATTTACCGAGAGGTATGATCTTGTCTTTGGTAATATGCACCATCATTTATGTATTGCTTACGCTGGTACTAACAGGTGCCGTTCATTATAAAAAATTTGATGGGGTGGGTGATCCGCTTGCTTTCATTTTTGAGAAAGATAATCTGAATATTGGATGGATGCAATTTTTGGTAGCTATTTGTGCAGTAGTAGCCATGACGAGTGTAATGTTGGTATTTCAAATGGGGCAACCACGTATATGGATGAGCATGAGTAGAGACGGACTTATGCCATCTATTTTTCAGCGTATTCACCCAAAATTTCAAACACCTTCATTTTCTACCATCATTACAGGTGTTGTAGTTGCCTTACCTATTTTATTTACCGATAAAACTTTTGTGCTCGATTTTACAAGCATTGCAACCCTGTTCGCATTCGTATTAGTATGTGGAGGGGTGTTACTGATTCCTAAAAGAGAAAAAGAAGCAGGTAAGTTCAATCTGCCTTATATAAACGGGCAATACTTATTTCCTCTTCTCGTTATCATTGCTTTTGTAGCCGTGAATTATTTTAATAAAAACTATATACCAAAATTATTTGCTGAATCATCTGCAAATAGTATTTCCACGATTATTTTTTGGGTACTTTGTTTGGGGTTGGCTATACTAAGTTATACTAAGAAATATTCTTTGATACCTTTACTCGGACTCACAACTTGTATGTATTTGTTAACAGGTATGACAGCTTTGAACTGGGCTTGGTTTGGTGGATGGCTGACTTTGGGTTTAGTAATATATTTTGGATACGGTAAGAAGCATAGTAAACTGGCAATGCAGTGAAATACCAAATAGGAGACGATATATTAGTGCTGCATAGCCATGAAGAGGGAAAAGTGATCGAGATCATTAATGATAAAATGGTGATGATAGAAGTGCGGGGCGTGAAATTTCCTGCCTATATGGATCAAATTGATTTTCCTTATTTTCATCGATTTACTAAAAAGAAAATAGTGGAGGAGAAAAAAACGCCTCCAAAAATTTATATTGATCAAGTACCGGCAGAAAAACCCCAACCCAACCAAATAAAAGTAGCGAATGGTGTTTGGTTATCATTTCTTCCCAAATTTTCACTCGATGATTTTAATGATGAAGTAGTAGAAACTTTAAAGATTCATTTGGTAAATAAAACGGAGAATGATCTTCGCTTTGATTATCAACAATTATTTAATGGGGTTGAAAGTTTTGGACTCATCAATGAAGTAAAAGCTTTTCATGATTTTTATTTACATGATATTCCTTTCGAAGCCGTAAATGATAGTCCCTCTTTTCAGTTTGATTTTAGTTTGGTAAAACCGCAAAAACAAAAAGCTACGCATTATGAAAATGTGCTAAAGCTTCGTCCCAAGCAAATCTTTCAAAAAGTAGAGGCATTAAAAGAAAGTAATGAGCCAACATTTTCCTTTCTTTTATTTGAAACATTTCCGGATAAAGAGGCTGAATATTTTCCATTAGATAGTTTATCGGCAAAAGGGTTTAAGGTATACGATATTTCGAAGACGAAAGAAAAACTGCCGCCTGCCCGCTCCGTTATTGATTTGCATATTGAAAAACTAACCGACAACGCAGCTAAAATGTCGCCCTTCGAAATGCTAACCTTACAGTTAACGGCATTAGAAAAATGGGTTGAATTGGCTATAGCGCATAAACAAACGGAGTTAACAGTAATACATGGAGTAGGAGCGGGTAAACTTAGGGAAGAAGTACATGAATATCTTAAAACGCGCAAAGAGGTGAAGCATTTTATTAATCAATATGATGCCCGTTTTGGGTATGGAGCCACGCAGGTTTTCTTTCAGTATAAATAATATTTTAAGCTACATTT
>JAIEQT010000089.1 GCA_019747455.1 Chitinophagaceae bacterium
CCACATCAGCAGGTGTAACGATTACAGACCTTAGCGATAAATATTGGAATCCCAAGTTTAGGGGTGGGGGTAGGGTGAGTCAGTAGTTATTTATTAGGAAATTTTCTTCTAAAATTTTCTAATAACTGATGTGCATCCGGCGTGAGCTTAAACTGAAATACAGCAGTAATTAAAATTACGGAGAAGATAATCGTTCTACCAAAAATCGGTAACCAGCCTTTCATGTCTTTAAAGATATAGTATGCAAAGCCATACCCAATAATAGCGCTAACAAAAGTTAACAGCGTTTTACGATCGAAAGGTTGCATCTTAAATTTCCTTCGTAGGAATTCGCTCCGAATAATATTGTAAATAGTGTAAGCAATAAGTTCTGCAGTGGCCGAGCCAATAATACCATAATTTTTTATCAAAAAATAGGTTAGGGGAAGCCTAAATGCCAAAAGCACAATACCGCTATAAAAATCGAAGCGCCAAAAAGTTGATGTGCCGATAACCATGGCATTTAATCCGGTGGCTGCATCAATGATACGCACCATACCCAAAATAAATATTACGCCCAAGCCCGCTTCATATTCTTTCTGGATACCTAATACTCGCATCCCTTCCAGTGCATTTAACCATACATTACCAAAAATAAAAAGCGCCATGATCAGGAGATTAATACAGGAGCGCTTATAGATCCGATTTATTTCGGTATAATCTTTATTCTTCCAGGCCTGTGATAAAGATGCCACAGCAACTGATTGTATACTACGCTGGGGAACTTGAACTAAGTTAGCTGCATATTGTGCCAAACTAAATGTACCCACCACGGCAAGCCCCTGAAATTTGGCAATGATAAAACTATCGATAGTAGCGGCGATAGACATGATTAGGGTACCACTGTATAAAATGGCTTGCATGGTTACCATTTTTTTCCAAAACTTCTTTGTAACCCGGCTAATTCGTGTTGGGAAGTGTAATTGTTTGGTTTTGTATAAATATCCAGCCAATATGATGAACATGAAAAAAAACAAGAATGCAAACAAATAGATAAAAACGTCGAAGCCGATCAGCTTAAAATAAAACAATACAATTAGTAAGAGTGTAACAATACGAAGTAAGGTTTCTTTCAAGAAATTAGAGAGGATCGTTTTTTGTACTGCCCAGGCAAAACTTTCTGTTACAGAAAATAGTAATTGTCCTAATGCAAATGGAAAAAGCCACCAATAAAAATCGATAATGAGTTTTGATTTTTCAGAAAACTGTTTTACGAAAATGGGTTGAAATATTAGTCCGGCAAGTAGCACCAACAGAAATCCAACAAATGCCGTGAGCATACCCCAACTCATTAAATCAACATCTCGCTTAGCTAAATTATCTTTATAGTACGGATGAAATTTGTAAATGACCGGTATAACGCCTAATGCTCCAAATGCCGTGGTGTTCTGCGCAAAATCAAAAAAAATCCGAGTAAGGGCAAATTGTTCCTGTGAAAAAAACCCCGATTTAGTGTATAAAAATGTGTTGATTGCGCCAACAAAGAAACCCGCATAAACTACTATACTCGAAATAATGGTTTGCTTACGGATACTTCCCATCTTAGTTATTTTTAACTACGCCTTCTTTTTTCTCCAACAATTTAATATAGTAGTTTTTCTCCAGTTCTAATATCATCGATTGATTCAAATCTGTTGCTGTGATAGGAATGGATTGCCATTTGTTGGCCAACGGCTGCAAAGCAAGCGGCTTAAGCGGAGAGGGGATATTTAGTTTCAAATTAAATCCATCTATACAATCAATATATTGATAAAAGAGTCGTTTTCCGTCTGCTGAGAAATAATATGCTAACGTTGGAATTTGGGTCGTAAATAAGTATTGTTCAAAAATAGATTTTAAAGAGAAGCCGGTAAACTTTTCCATTTGCTTTTGCAAACTGGTAGTTGTAGCAATACCATGATAAAAACTACTATTTAATCCGCGCAGCATGTCTTTAAATTTCTTATCATTATTCATCGCATGGCGGATACTATGAATCATGGCAGAGCCTTTAAAATACATATCCCCACTTCCTTGATTTTGCACATTATAGGTGCCGATAATGGGAGTTTTATTTTGGATATTTTTTCTTAACCCATAATTATATTCATCCGCAGCCTGCCTACCAAATTGGCATTCTGTGTAAAGTGTTTCACTGTAGGTGGTAAATCCTTCATGAATCCACATGTCTGCTATATCTTTCGATGTAATATTGTTGCCAAACCATTCATGTCCGCTTTCGTGAACAATAATATAATCCCATTTCAAACCCCATCCTGAGCCGGATAGATCTCTACCTAAATATCCATTACGATATTTATTGCCATAAGCTACATTGCTTTGATGCTCCATTCCTAAATAAGGTACTTCTACCATTTTAAAACCGTCTTCATAAAAAGGGTAGGGGCCAAACCAGTTTTCAAAACAAGCTAACATCGTTTTTACTTGTGCGAATTGTTTTATAGCACTATCGCGATTATACGCTAATACATAATAGGTAAGGGGCAGTTGACCTTTTTCTCCGGTGTAAGTGTCATTGATCAGATCATACTTGCCGATATTCATACTAACGCTATAATTATTGATAGGTTTTTTTACTTCCCAAACCCAGGTTTTAGTAGCGTCGTTATGTTGAATTACTTGCTTCAGCTTACCGTTAGATACATTGGTAAGCGTGTCGGGTATTTTCACCCTTATCAAAACACCTTGCTCAGGTTCATCGTATTGATGATCTTTACATGGCCACCAAACGCTGGTGCCTAAACCCTGGCAAGAAGTGGATACAAAAGGATTTCCTTTAGTATCAGTTTTCCAGCTCAATCCGCCATCCCAGGGCGCTCGCACTGCCTCTTTAGGTTTTCCGCCATAAACTATTTTTAACTCTTGGGTAATGCCAACCGTAGGAGACTGGGGTAAAGTTATAAAATAGGCATTCCCATCGCGGGTATACTTTCCGGGAATCCATTTATTATTTATTTTCTGAAAAACAATATCTATAGATAATGGTTGCTGCAAATCGATTTGCAATCTTTTCGCAGGTTTAATGGCCTTAAAACGCACAACAACAGTACCCCTTATCGTTTTCTGGGTAATATTAGGCGTGATATCTAACGTATAATGTAAAAGATTCCACCAGCTCCGTTCAGGGGTAATACTGCCCCTTACGGTATCTGCATGAGTGAACGACTGTTGCGATATTACCTGGGTAAAAAAGCCAAGCAAGACTAGTACTGTTAAAAGCCAATTTTTCATGGCTTAAAAGTAAGGATTTGTGTTGGCTAATGACCAATGACT
>JAIEQT010000415.1 GCA_019747455.1 Chitinophagaceae bacterium
CAATCTCATCTTTCTTAATGGTATTGTTTATGGTATGCGATGCATAGTTGCGAAGGATAAATAATTTTCTTTCGAAGGCCAGGGTATCGGTTATATGATCTGAAGAACCAATAAATACCTGTTCAATACAGGGTTCAACCGATAGGGCAGAGGCACCAATATTTTCTTTATGAACAGGTACTTTACGATAGGCTAATACTTCTAAACCAATTTTTTCTGCTGCACGATTAAAGATATCTCTGCACTCCTCGCGAAGCGCAATTGATTTTGGGAAGAAGATCATACCAACGCCATATTTACCCGGCTTGGGTAAATGCACACCTAGTTTTATGCACTCATCGAAAAAGAATTCATGTGGAATTTGAATCAGAATGCCTGCTCCGTCGCCGGTATTATTTTCACAACCACAGGCACCGCGGTGCTCCATATTTTCAAGTACAGTAAGCGCATCACTAATGTGTTGGTGCGATTTATGTCCTTTTATATTGGCAACAAAACCAATACCACAGGCATCGTGCTCAAATGCGGGGTCGTATAAGCCTCCATCGTAACGGGAATAAAACATGTTATCCGTTTAAGGGTGAACAAATGGCAGGCAATCTATTGGAAATTACAGAAAAAAGGGGAAATAAAGGAAAAAGATATAATGTTTAAGGTATAAATTAGAAAAAATCTAATAATTAATAATTTTAATTAGAAATATTTTAAAATATGTTATAGCTCGAACCTCCATTCCAGTATCCTTTTATTTGTTAGCGTCAGCGGTAGTGCCCAACTGTTGTAAATAATAGCAGTATATCATTTGCCCTTTTCGAATACTTGACACGCGCAGAAATTCATTGGCACCATGCCATTTTTCATCGGGCTGTTGGAATCCTAAAGAATATGCATAGATACCTAACTGTTCTTTTATTTCTACTAAAGCACCAACAGTTCCGCCTGTTGCGTCTTGAATGGGTTCTTTACCATAATAGTTTATCAAAGCATTCGACACATAGGTAAATGCTTTGGTATCTGCCGGAAATTTCATTGGTCGAGCAAAGCCTCCATTCGATGGTTTATAGCTAATACTAGCTCCGGGAGGTGTATTTTTAGCGATATGTTTTTTGATCAGGTCGATTATTTCATAGCCATCTTGATTGCTCACCAATCGGCATGTAATTCTGGCAAAAGCGTTGCTAGGAATAATATTAGAACTTCCTTCAGGGGCAGTATAACCACCTTGGATACCCGTTATTTCTAATGTTGGCCGGTACCAAATTCGTTCTAAAGGTGAGTAAGTAGCATCTCCTGCTTCTGCGGTAGTCCCTAAAAATTGCATGTCTTTGGCAGGGTTGTAAGGAACTTGTTTCAGTTTTGTTTTTTCTGCAGCAGTTAAGGGTATTACTTTATCATAAAATCCTGCCACTGCCACATTCCCTTCTTTTGTATAGAAAGAGCTGATGATCTGCGATAAGATAACGGCCGAGTTAGGTGTTTTTCCACCATATTGTCCGGAGTGTGCATCGATATTAGCCGTTTTAACACTAAACTCCATAGTGATAGCTCCTCTTAAACTCATTACAATTGCAGGATCGGTATCGCTGGCTTGTCCGCCATCTGCATTCAATGCATAATCTGCTTTTAGCTGGTCTTTATGATTCACCAAAAAATCATGAAAATGCGTACTGCCAATTTCTTCTTCTCCTTCAAAGAGAAATTTTACATTAACAGGAAGTTTGCCATCTTTTTTGAGCATGGCTTCAATAGCCCATATAGATATCATTACCCCACTTTTATCATCGCTGGCTCCGCGACCTAATATTTTTCCTCCGGATACTACCGGTTTAAAAGGGGGATAATCCCATTCCGATTCCTTTACCGGTTGGATATCGTAGTGTGCATAAATTAAAACAGTCGGTTTGCCGGGTGCTTTATCCCAACTACCAAACACGATAGGATTACCCGCGGTGGGGATTTCCATGGCAGTGGTCATTCCAATGGATTGCAGTTTATTTACAATCCACGCTGCTGCTTTTTTTACATCTGCTTTATGAGAAGGCATGGATGAGATGCTGGGTATTGATATCAACTCCATGAATTCTTGCAAATGTTTTTCTTTGTTATCGTCGAAATATTTTTCATAAGTAAGTAGGGCTTGTTTCTGCTGAGATTGCCTTCCTGTAATATTATTTTGTGCTGAGGCGTTATTAGTAGCTAATAATGAAAAAATAGTTGCTAGCAGTAAAATAAACTTATTGGTAATTTTCTTAGTCATTATTTTCTTTTTTTATATTCATGAATGGACTTTTCAGCAAAAACCAAAAACTTTGTCGCTCCTCTGTATCAAATTCTTCCAACCCATATTTAATACTTGTTAGCGGCAAGTACTTGTAAGTACCAAATAGTTTGTCCCATATTATAAAAATATTACCATAGTTAGAATCTGTAAATGTTTGTTCTTGGTGATGATGTACTTTGTGGAAATTGGGACTTACGATTAGTTTCCCAAATGTTTTATCGAACCATTCGGGGAATATAAAACTGCTATGTTGTGCCATGAATAGCGGTAAATAAAGAATGAAATCAAATGCTATGATATTCATATCTAAGCCAAACAGGAACGCGGCAGTAAGAAGCGCGCTGTTATCCAATAACCAATCGAATGGGTGAAACCGTAAATAGGTAGCACTATCCATATGCGTATCACTATGATTAACCCTGTGTAATCGCCATAGCAGTGGAATGGTATGATAAGATCTATGAAACCAATATGCTACTAAATCAATTCCAATAACACCCAATACTATTTTTAAAATGTAAGGTATCTTGATAAGATTAAATAAACCAATCTCTTGCTTATTAATCCATTCTACGCTATTTACAACCAAATAGGCTAGCCCTAGATTCATAAGCATATAGCCAGCTTGTAAAGGAATGCCATGTAGAAAATGCTTTAGCTTCTTTTTAAGTAAATCTTGCTGTATAACTTGTTCTGCAGTGAAACAGATTGTGAGTAGTGTTATCCAGATTAGGTCGGTATTAACGCTAACGATTCGCTCAAAAAAATCTCTCATATAAAAGCATGTATAGGTTACTAAATTTAACTATTATGCGCTATAATTCAACTTCTTTTACCAAATAGTTTGCAGGAAAATTAAGACGAATAGCTTGATTTTTCGGATACATCGCGTATAGCGTACTTCCGCTTCCGGTCATGCTTGCATAGATAGCACCATCATTATATAAGGCCTCTTTTATGTTACCAATAATAGGGTTGGCTTTTATGGCAGGTGCTTCAAAATCGTTAGATAAAATATGCTTCCATCCGGTTATGGGT
>JAIEQT010000574.1 GCA_019747455.1 Chitinophagaceae bacterium
GATATTGAGGTAGCGCTTTCTCATAATAATGACTATGGGGAAGATATTTTTTCTTTTGTAAACGGGCAATACACAACCCAGGGTGGTACCCATCAGCAAGCATTCCGCGAGGCCTATATAAAAGTGGTACGCGATTTCTTCAAGAAAGATTATGATGCTTCAGATATTCGAACCAGTATCGTAGCCGCTATTTCCGTAAGAGTACAGGAGCCTGTATTCGAAAGTCAGACCAAAACAAAACTAGGTTCTCAAACGGTATTTGAGGGCGGACCGAGTATGAAGAATTTCGTACTCGAATTTTTAGCCAAAGAGTTGGATAATTTTTTGCATAGAAACCCCTCCACCGCAGATGCACTCAAGAAACGTATAGAACAAAACGAAAGAGAGAGAAAAGAATTGGCTGGTATTAAAAAGTTGGCCAATGAACGTGCTAAGAAAGCCAATTTACATAATAGAAAACTACGGGATTGTAGGGTTCACCTGAACGATGAGCTGCCTGCAAAAAATAAAGAGGCATTCATTGCTTTACAAAACGAAAGTACCATTTTTATTACAGAAGGAGATAGTGCCAGCGGAAGTATTACAAAATCACGCAACGTAGATACCCAGGCTGTTTTTAGCTTAAGAGGTAAGCCGCTTAATTGTTTTGGCGAAACTAAAAAGGTAGTGTATCAAAATGAGGAATTCAATTTATTACAACATGCGCTGAATATTGAGGAAGGCTTGGAAGGATTGCGTTATAATAATATTGTGATCGCAACGGATGCAGATGTAGATGGTATGCATATCCGATTGCTTATTATGACTTTTTTCTTACAATTTTTCCCAGATCTGGTTAAAAAAGGACATGTATCTATATTGCAAACCCCACTGTTTCGTGTTCGTAATAAACAAGAAACAATTTATTGCTATGATGAAGCAGAAAAACAAGCAGCCATCAAAAAATTAGGTAATAAACCCGAGATTACCCGGTTTAAAGGGTTAGGAGAAATTTCACCAGAAGAGTTCGGGAAATTTATTGGCGCCGATATGCGTAAAGATCCGGTTATTCTTGAACAAGGCGATCACATCCAAAGTTTATTGGAATATTATATGGGAAAGAATACCATGGAAAGACAGGAATTTATCATCGGTAATTTACGGGTAGAATTGGATCTGGTGGAATAGACCGTAGACGATCCGACGATCTGACGATCTGACGTTCCGATAATTGATAACCTAATAATTTAATAACTCAGTAACCGAAATGATTCATATAGTTTTTGAAGAAGCGAATAAAACAGTTTTAGAACAAGCCATTGCTATGGAAGCAACTTTGGCAGGTACGGTAATATGTATTAAAGATGATTATGCTGTTGGGCCACTTGGAGCCATATATGAAACGGAAGGCTATCAAGCTCGTAAAGATTGGTGGAAGCGAGCTCTGGAGCATTCACCTTATATACAACAGCTAGATTTGGTTGATGATAAACTTACGGTACATCAACTTATCAAACAGTTGGAAGAAGATGGAGCATCAGAAGTTTGGATATGGATGGGACAAAACGCACATGATGTATGTGGTTATTATTGGCTCATGAGTCAGCTTAAAGATTTTGCCGGAAGAATACAAGTGTTGTACTTGAATAACCTTCCTTTCTTCAATGAAAAAGGCAATATTTTTTACCCTACCTATTTGCATGAAATTCAACCTAAAGAATTTATAAAAGCTAAAAAGTTGGCTCGCCCCATTACGTTGAGTGAGTTTGAAGTAGACCCCGATGAGTGGAAGAAAATTTGTAATGAAAATAACCTTGTTCGGTACTTGGAGGGCGGTAAGAAAATTGTAGGGAAAGATGTTGATTTTTACGATAAGTATATCTTATCTCAAATAAATGCGGAGCCACAAAAAATTACGAAAGTGATTAGTAATACCTTGAATAAAATGCCGGTTAAAACAGGCGATGTGTTCTTAGTTTGGCGAATTAAAGAGTTAGCGGCTATAAACAGACTAGTGATTCAGGGCGACTGGGAAAAGGGTTGGAAAGATATACATGTACAAAGTCAAACCGCAACAAACTAATGCAAGTAAGCATAACAACGATAGATAAAATTGGAGAAGATGAACGTGGAGCTACTCACTTTTTTAGTACGAGTAGAACCGGGCAATTTATCGTTGCATACCGAAAAGAGGGTAGTATTAGTGGGAGGCATTATCACAAGGGTATTGCTCCTAAGAAAAATCCTGAACAAATAATTATCATGCAGGGAAAAGCTGTTCTGAATTGGAAAGATATATGTACAAATGAAACGGGTTCTGTTAATATTACAGCCCCCGCTTTTGTAGAAATTTTTCCCTATGTGTGGCATGAAGTGATATCCATTACCGATATTATTGTTTTTGAATTAAATGGATTAGAAGATGCAAAGGAAGATACATTTAGACTATAGACGATCCGACGATCTGACGATCTGACGATCCGACGATATTCCTAATGACCGCTGACAATTGACTAAAAAGATGGCAAAAGAAAAAATAGATAGAAAGATTTTTGAGAGTGAAACCGGAGTATTAAAACAATATAAAGATTGGTTTTTAGATTACGCCTCTTATGTGATACTGGAGCGCGCCGTTCCGGCTATTGAAGATGGATTGAAACCTGTACAACGCCGTATTCTTCATTCCATGAAAGAAATGGATGATGGTAGGTTTAATAAAGTGGCGAATATTATCGGACAAAGTATGCAATACCATCCTCATGGAGATGCTAGTATTGGAGACGCCTTGGTGAATTTAGGACAGAAAGATTTACTCATTGATACACAAGGTAATTGGGGCGATGTAAGAACAGGCGATGATGCCGCTGCTTCGCGTTATATTGAGGCTCGTTTATCGAAGTTTGCCTTAGAAGTGGCCTTCAATGCAAAAACTACGGAATGGCAATTGAGTTATGATGGCCGGAAAAATGAGCCGGTGAATTTACCGATGAAATTCCCTTTGCTATTAGCACAAGGTGCCGATGGTATTGCAGTTGGCCTATCTACAAAAATTCTCCCGCATAATTTTTGTGAACTGATCGATGCCTCTATCAAACATTTAAAAGGAAGAAAATTTGATCTCTATCCCGATTTTCAAACAGGAGGTATGATAGATGTTTCCGGTTATCATAACGGCCAGCGGGGTGGTAAAGTTCGCGTACGTGCTAAAGTAGAAGAACTCGATAAAAAAACATTGGTTATTCGAGATGTACCTTATAGTGTTACTACAACGCAATTAATGGAGAGTATTACCAAGGCTAATGAACAAGGTAAAATCAAAATTAAAAAAGTAATTGATGTTACAGC
>JAIEQT010000249.1 GCA_019747455.1 Chitinophagaceae bacterium
AGATAGTGTGGTTAATGAAATTCGTTTTGAAGTACCCAAAAATGCATTGTTAAAAAATGACTTAGCTGTTTTAAATATTATTGCCGCTAATAAATGGAATCGTCCAATCTATTTCACTAATCCTCAGGTTGACCTTGGGTTCGACCAATATTTACGTAGAGATGGTTTGAGCTATCGCTTAGTGCCGGTTGTTAACTCTCGCGTGAATGCTAGTTGGATGAAAGAAAAAGCCATGAATATTTTTGCGGCAGGTAATGCTGATAAAAAAGGGGTTTATTTTGATGAAGAAAACCGCAGGCACTTAAACAGTATCCGATCTGCCTACGCCGATTTAGCTATTGAGTTAGCCGCTACCGGTAAAAAAGAAGAGGCCAGAAAAGTATTGCAAAAAGTGGATAAAATGATGGATGAAGAAAACTTTGGCTATGGTATGGCTAGCCGCGGGAATATGCATAATCGCAATTCTTTAATGTTCTTAGAAGCTTGCTATATGGCAGAAGATACCGCTCTCGTGAAAAAAGTGTCTACTGCTGTTAAAAAGGATTTGCAACAACAAATTAAATTTTATAATACCCTCAGTGGCAATAAAGCGGAATGGATGGCAGACGAAAAAAGAATGTCTGAAAGCTACCTGGAAGGCCTGGAAAAAATGAAGACTATTTATAACCCCGCTATTCAAATTCCCGGTAAAATGATGTCGCCGAGGGATACTGCTAAGTAAATCTTCAGTCTACAATCTTCAATCTGCTCATTTTATTTGATCAGGCTGAAGATTGTAGATTCCAGATTGAAGATTCCTTCCTAACTTGCACTTAATGTTAGGACATCGATTTATCCGCTTTAATCCCAATGAAAACGGCAAGAGTACCTTTGAGCAGTTGCTTGATGTATTTACGCAGTTACTTACCTACACCAATGGCGATGCATCAGAAGCTCTATCTTGGATGAATGAACTTGATAAGAAATACCATTTTACAAATGATGAGTATGGTATGGGCGACTTTATTGAAGATCTCAAACAGAACGGCTATTTACAAGAAAATCCGCAAGACGGCTCCTTAGCTATAACAGGTAAAACGGAGCAATCTATCCGAAAAAAAAGTTTGGAAGAAATATTTGGAAAATTAAAAAAATCAAAGCAAGGTAACCATCAAACCTTCAAGCCCGGACAAGGCGACGAAATCAATCCCGATACCCGTCCGTATCAGTTCGGAGATATGCTGGAACAAATAGATTTTACTGAGAGTATTCGAAATGCTCAAATCAATAGGGGTGTTGAAAGTTTCTCTATGCAGGAAGATGACTTACAAATTCGCGAAACCGATTTCAAAACCCAAACTTCAACGGTATTAATGATTGATATTTCTCACTCAATGATTTTATATGGAGAAGATCGGATAACACCCGCTAAGAAAGTGGCCATGGCATTGAGTGAACTTATTACAACAAGATATCCGAAAGATACCCTGGATATCGTAGTCTTTGGAAATGATGCTTGGAGTATCGAAATAAAGGATCTGCCTTATTTGCAAGTGGGACCTTATCATACGAATACAGTGGCAGGCTTGGAATTAGCTATGGATTTATTAAGAAGAAGAAAAAATCCAAATAAACAAATATTCATGATCACCGATGGGAAACCTACCTGCTTAAAGATAGGAGGGAAGTACTATAAAAATAGTTTTGGACTCGATAGAAAAGTAGTTAATCGTTGTATCAACCTGGCAGCACAATGTAAGAAACTGAAAATCCCTATTACTACTTTTATGATCGCATCAGATCCTTACTTGCAAAGCTTTGTACAGGAATTTACAGAAATGAATAATGGTAAAGCATTCTTTGCCTCACTCGATAAATTAGGTGCTTTTATTTTCAGAGACTTTGAAAGTGGAAAAAGAAAAACAGTGTATTAAATGAACAAGAAATTAGCCAATACTTTAGGCGCATTAAAAAAAACAGGCTATCAGCCAAAATCAGTTAAAGAAGAAGTTCGTAATAATCTTATTCATTCGATCAGTAATAAAGAAAATCCATTTACAGGTATCATAGGCTACGAAGATACCGTGATACCGGATACCGAAAGAGCGTTACTTAGTAAGCATAATATTCTATTTTTAGGTTTACGCGGACAAGCAAAAACTCGGATGGCCCGTCAGATGATCGATTTGCTAGATGAGTATATTCCGGTAGTTGCGGGTAGTGAAATAAATGATGATCCTTTACAGCCACTAAGCAGATATGCCAAGGATCTGATAGCTGAAAAAGGAGATGATACGCCTATTGAATGGGTGCATCGGTCGGCCCGTTATGGTGAAAAATTAGCAACCCCAGATGTAAGTGTGGCAGATTTAATTGGCGATATTGATCCTATTAAAGCAGCAAACTTAAAACTCAGTTTTGCAGATGAAAAAGTAATTCATTACGGAATTATACCTAGAAGTAACAGAGGTATTTTTGTAATCAATGAACTGCCCGATCTACAAGCACGTATACAAGTTGCTTTATTTAATATTTTACAAGAAGGCGATATTCAAATACGTGGTTTCAAATTGCGTATGCCGCTTGATATTTTATTTGTTTTTACAGCTAACCCCGAAGACTACACTAATAGAGGAAGTATTGTAACACCGCTAAAAGACCGTATCCAAAGCCAAATACTTACCCATTATCCAAAAGATATAGAAACCTCATTGAGCATTACCGAACAAGAGGCTAAATTACCCGAAACCCAAAAGGAACGTATCCAGGTAAGTGATTTGGTGAAAAGAATTATTGAGCAAATCGCTTTTGAAGCCAGGAATAACGAGTATGTAGATAAGAAAAGCGGGGTAAGTGCCCGATTAACAATCGCTGCCTTCGAAAATGCGGTAAGCAGTGCAGAGCGTAGAGCTATCATTCATAATGAAAAGCAAACGCCGGTATGGATAAGTGATTTGTTTGGCATCATTCCCGCTATCACCGGTAAAATTGAATTGGTGTACGAGGGGGAGCAAGAAGGACCTTATCAGGTTGCTGTGAACTTATTAGATAAAGCTATTCGTACCCAGTTTGTTGCCTACTTCCCTAATCCTGATTCTCTAAAGAAGAAGAGAAATACAGGTAAGAAATCGGTGGAAGAGAATGCGCCGGAAAACCCCTACAAAAGCATCATCCGTTGGTTTGATGCAGGTAACCAGTTAGATCTGCTTCTCGATATGAAAGATAGTGCCCGAATTGAAAATTTGTATAAAGTAGATGGGTTATATGCCTTGGTAAAAAAATACTTCCCTCAGGCTAATGAGCGTGAAAATGCTTTGTTGATGGAATTTGTATTGCATGGATTATCTGCTTACTCACTCA
>JAIEQT010000490.1 GCA_019747455.1 Chitinophagaceae bacterium
CTGATGCTTCGTTATCGTGATCTGGAATTTTTAATTCAATTTATAGTAAGGCTAACCATGTTCGCTACGCCAATACTGTATCCTTTATCGATCGTGCCCGAAGATTTACGTAATTATTTTTGGCTAAACCCCTTAAGTGCTATTTTTGAAACTTTACGCAATAGTTTTTTTGATAAAGGTGCTATACCTATTTGGCCGCTTGTATGGAGCTTAGCCAGTACTGTTTTTATTTTTATTGCGGGTGTACGGGTGTTCGTTAAATCTGAGAAAAAAATAATTGACTTTATATAATATGTGTGCCTACGCTATACAAGGTTCCGGAGTTTCTAAATCGTATCAGTTAGGTACGCAGAAAAGTTATTCGGTAAAACGCGATTTGCAAATACTTGCCGATCGATTCCTGAAAAATAAAAAAGAAGAAAAGGTACATGAGTTTTGGGCTTTGCGAGATGTTGATTTTACTATTGAACAAGGTGAAGTAGTGGCATTTATTGGAAATAATGGTGCTGGCAAGTCTACCCTACTTAAAATTTTATCAAATGTAATTGCCCCAACAACAGGTATTATCGAAGGTAAAGGTAGTATCGCCAGTTTATTGGAAGTGGGAACGGGCTTTCATCCCGAGCTTACGGGAAGAGAAAATGTGTATTTGAATGGACATTTACTCGGTATGAATAAAGCTGCTATCGACAAGCAGTTTGATGCGATCGTTGATTTTGCAGGTATTGATACTTTTATTGATACGCCTGTTAAAAAGTATTCATCGGGAATGTATGTTCGACTAGCTTTTGCCATTGCGGCACATGTGGATCCAGATATACTGATAATTGATGAGGTGCTGGCAGTAGGGGATACTGCTTTTCAGCAAAAGTGTATGGAGAGAATCAAAAAAATTACCAGCGAGAGCGGACGTACCGTTATTTTAGTAAGTCATAATATGACGGTTATTGAGCAATTGTGTAAAACCGTTTTTTGGTTAGAGAGAGGTAAACTTATAGAATCGGGCAATGCACCAGATATCGTATCTAAGTATTTATCTATTAGTCATGATATTGTTACACATAAAATATTTACAAATGAAAGTGAAGCACCCGGTAATACATATTTACGGTTAATGCAGATAGCGGTAAAGACTACCCAAAGCCAAGAAAAATTATTCAATAATCAACCTATTGCCATTCAGGGTTCAGTGAAGCGTATATCAGTAATTCAGCAAGAACTTCGATTTCGATTTATTTTACTGGATGCAAAATGGAATTGTTTGATTGATCGATACACGGCATTGGTGACGCCCCAAGCTCAACATTTTGACATTCAAATTGAGCTTCCCCCAAATTTATTTCATCCCGGATTTTATTATGTTTATATTTCTGCTTTAACTGCAGATGCAACCCTTATTACGGATTTTGAACGTGTTATCGAATATTACTTATCGATACCTGAAAAAGAAGTTAATATAGCTAATCCGGTTACCTGGGGCTTAATAAACCCCTTATTCTCTTTTGACATAAAGCCATCTGTACGATGAAGCTGCGATATGAAATTTTTCATTACAAAAAAGGGGAACCGATTCGCTTTTTATACAGCAACTCGCCCTGTTTACTCATCCTTTGGATTGCGGATTGTGCAGTTGGAGAGAAATGGCTATCAGCAGGAATCATTGATGAACCTAGCTTTTTGTTGTATGTTCATGCCATTGAAGCAGCTTATGTACCTCATGGTAATAGGCTTCATAATTATAATAAGCCTACTCCATTAAGTTTATCCGTTGTAATATGTACTCGGAATCGAACAGCGATGCTGGCCAGATGCTTGTACCAATTACAACAATCAGCAGATACTGATTTTGAAATTATTGTGGTAGATAATGCACCCGATACCAATGCTACTAAAGAGCTAGTAGATCAATTTCCGGATATTAGGTATGTATATGAAAGTAGAAAAGGATTAGATATTGCACGTAATACAGGTGCCAGGTTGGCCAAAGGAGCTATTGTAGCCTATACAGATGATGATGTAGTAGTTCATAAAAATTGGATAGGCTATATCAAACAATCTTTTGCAGATACTAACATAATGGCTGTTACCGGACTCATTTTACCTATTAGTATTAGTACCCAGGCCCAATATATTTTCGAGAGATTTTGGTCTTTTAACAAAGGGTATCAACCAAAAATATTTGATAAACAATTTATTAATAAGGATGATTACTATGCTCCACCCGTATGGGAAATAGGCGCCGGAGCGAATATGGCTTTCCGAAAAGATGCTTTTTTATTGAATGGGTATTTTGATGAACGCTTAGATGTAGGTGCTGCGGGTTGTAGTGGCGATTCTGAATATTGGTATCGGTTAGTAGCCAATGGTTGGACATGCGCTTACAATCCTGCTGCTATTGTGTTTCATGCGCATAGGGATACCATGCGTGGTTTGCGCAAGCAACTGTATCATTATATGCGCGGACAAGTAGCTTCTCTTTATGTGCAATATGAACAGTACGGACATAAGGGCAATCTTCGACGCATTTATAAGGCATTGCCGGAGTATTATACCAAAAGATTTTTAGATATTGTAAAGGGGAAAAATTTACGCTTTAATCAAACCCTTTTTACTGAAATAGCCGGTGCGATAGCCGGTATATTTTTTTATTATCAAAACAAACAAAAGCCCAATAAGGCCTTTAGCTTATTGGCACCATCAGTGGTAAGGGAAACCTCGTTAGTGAGTATAGTGATTACTAACTACAATTACGCGCATTATCTATCACAAGCCATTCAAAGCTGTATTAATCAAACATATCCATTTATTGAGATTATTGTTGTGGATGATGGATCTACAGATAATAGTTTAGCCATTATTAATAGCTTTCAAGAAGTTAAATTGATTCAAACGAATCGTGTTAAATTATCTGCTGCGAGAAATATAGGTGCTAAAGCATCCACGGGAGATTTCATTGTTTTTTTAGATGCAGATGATTATTTGCTTCTTAACGCTATCGAAAAACAGATATACTTTTTTACATATTCGCCACAAGCAGCTTTTGTTATGGGCAATCACTTAAGAATAGATGAGCAAAATGAACCCTTATGGGTAAGGCCGGCCAAGGAGTTGATTGGTTATGCGTATGGGTTTTTGCTAGAGGGTAATTTCATAGGTATGGAAGCTGCTGTTATGTATCGAAAAGAAATATTTGATTATTTTTCATTTGATATTAACTTACAGTCTTGTGAGGATTACGATCTCAACTTGCGTATTGCCAGATATTTTCCCTGTGTAGCCCATAAAGAGGAGGTTGCAGTGTATAGAATACATAACGGAAGCATGTCGGCCAATAAAGCGAGGATGT
>JAIEQT010000101.1 GCA_019747455.1 Chitinophagaceae bacterium
ATAGAATGATTACCGGTGTGTTATTTTTCATATCTACACGAGCAACCACAGAACGGATATTTTCACCTTTCTTGAAATAGTCTTGGGGAATTTGTTCTGATTTAGGAAGAATCAATTCATTCCCTTCTTCATCTAATAGCAATACTTCTTTCTTCCAAACCTGATATACTTCGGCACTGATGATATCACCAATACGATCGCCATATTTTTTAACGAGTACATTCTTTTTCAAATCGCTAATTCTACTGGCCAATGTTTGTTTAGCAGCCAAAATAGCGCGGCGACCAAAATCTAAAATATCTACTTCCTCATACAATTCTTCGCCTACTTCAAAATCAGGTTCAATTTTAGCAGCATCTGTATACGCAATTTCAGCTAATGGATCCATCACTTCTCCATCTTCTACAATCATCCGTCTACGAATGATTTCCAAATCTCCTTTCTCGGCATTTACGATAACATCAAAATTATCATCAGCCCCAAACTTCTTTCTGAGTAAGGTTTTGAACACATCTTCTACCACTTTCATCATCGTAGGACGGTCGATATTCTCGGCATCTTTAAACTCCTGAAAGGCTTCAATAAGATTTATACTGGCCATAACGCTGTTTTTAATTAATCACTAAAATTTAATTTGAACGGTTGCAGATTTTATATTGTTAAATGGAATAACCAATTGTTCGGTAACAGCTTTTTTGCCCTTACCTGTTGTATGCGCCAATACAATATCGGCTTCTGCTACGGCTTCTAATACCCCTTCTTTTACCGAATCGTCGGCAAATGTGATATGAAGTGCGCGGCCTATATTTTTTTTGTATTGCCGAATTAGTTTCAACGGCTCATCTACTCCGGGAGAAGATACTTCTAAGGAAAAATCACCATCCGGGTATAATCCTGACTCCTCAATTAGTTTGTAAAGCTTTCTATTGAACTGAACACATTTGGCAATAGGTAATCCTTCATCTCCATCGAGAAAAACTTTTATATTATTGGTAGGTTTAATCCGCATATTCACGCAGAAATAAGCCGGCTCTTCTGATAGAAGATCATCCAATAATGATGCTATCTTGTTTAAATTTTGATCTGTTGACATATTAAAAAAGGAGAAGGGAACGATTGTCGTTCCCTTCCGCTGATTCATTTATATAGTGCAAATGTAAGAAATAAGCCGTTATAAGCCAAATTTTTACCGCTTCTCCTTATTCTTGGGTTTTTAACAGACAGTTCCGATGCAATTATGGTAATTTTACGGTCTTATGTTTAAGATATTATTTTGGTGTCTTTTTATTTACTTTTTATACCGCTTTATATTTGACTTTGTGGTTCCCGTTAGCAGAACAGCCACCCAGTTTAAGCGAAAAGTAGCAGAAATGCAGCAGCAACAGCAACAAGCGTTTCAAGAACAACAGCACTATCAAACAAGTTCCGCACAAACACAACAATCAAGAACTAGTACTACAAGAGCAAAAGATGATTATATTGAGTTTGAAGAAGTAAAATAGCTTCATCTCATTTATGAAAAATGGATTACTTGTATTTGGTATCACCTTGCTAATACTCGCTGAAATAGCCCGTGTATATTTTATTATGCCTATGCCGGGTAGCCAGCGAATGAATAGTATTCAGTTTGCTTATTGGATAGGGATGAATATAATTTGGGTGCGCTTGTTGGCTTTTGCCCTTGTTATTGTTCCTGCCATAGCCATTTTTAGAGCCAAAAAATGGTTACCAAAACTAGTTATTACCGTATTTGTCATTATTTACGGGGTAGTGTTTTATCTCTTCAACTTCAAAATGGAAGCCGATACAATGTTTTTGCAACCTGCCAAAACAGTAATGGTAGCGGCAAAAGACAACAAAGTACCTGCGAATAAATTAGTGGTAGGTATTGTTATTAATGGAGAAGCCAGGGCTTACCCCATCCAATTTATTGGGTATCACCACCAAGTAAAAGATGGAGTTGCCAAAGAGCCGGTTATGGTAACCTATTGTACGGTTTGTAGAACAGGTAGGGTGTTTAGTCCGAAAGTAAACGGAAGTACAGAAATATTTCGCTTAGTAGGTATGGATCATTTCAATGCCATGTTTGAAGATGCCACTACTAAAAGTTGGTGGCAACAGGCTACAGGTAAAGCTATTATTGGACCACTTAAGGGTACTGCTTTGGCAGAAATACCATCGGAGCAAATGCAGTTGAGTGCCTGGCTGGAGCAATATCCCAACAGTTTAATTATGCAAGGTGATACGGTGTATAATGATACCTATCAAAAAATGGATGTGTATGATAAGGGTTTATCGAAGGGAAATTTAACCCGCCGCGATAGTGGATCATGGAAACCAAAATCGTGGGTAGTGGGTGTAGACGTAGGTACTGTTACCAAAGCTTATGATTGGAATGCTTTGGTGGCTAAAAAATTGATAAGCGATTCATTATCTACGGCCCCCATATTACTAGTGTTGGAGGCAGATACCAGTTCTTTTCATGTATATAATAGAACTGTTAGCGGTATGCCGTTACAGTTTGAACTAAGTGCCGATGGGAAGTATATGATAGATAGAAATACAAATAGTAAATGGACGAAGCAAGGCGTAGCTATTGAAGGTAATTTACAAGGAAGTAAGTTATTGCCCATACGCGCCTATCAGGAGTTTTGGCATAGTTGGCAAACCTTTCATCCCGCAACATTGAAGTGATTACAGTCCTAAATCCAACACCGTTTGTGGCGCTACCAAATGAATGGTTTGCAAACCTGCTTGTTTAGCGCCAATAATATTTTTTTCTGTATCGTCAATAAATAGTGTTTCAGTAGGGTTGAGCTGTTGTTCATCTATGATCGCTTGATAAGATGCAACGTACGGCTTTCTTAAGCCCAGGGTTTGAGAGTAATAGGCCTTGATAAAATAGCTATTGAAATCCTTTCCAGGGAAGCTTTTGGAAAAGTCGGCAATAAATTTATTGTAGTGGATTTCGTTGGTATTGGAGAATAAAAAAATTCGATATCGATGCCTTATGTTTTCCAACCACGCTATTCTCTTGGGCGGAAAATCGAGTAACAAAGCATTCCAGGCATCCCGAATTTGGGTATCTGTTAAGCTTGTTTGTGTTTCTTTTCTAAAGGCTTCGTAAAAAGCGCTTTCGGTTATTTTGCCTGTTTCTAAATCTTCAAAAAGGGCATCTGAATGATGTTGACTAAAATAATCGGCAAAGCCTGTTACGCCCAATTTTTCAAAAGCCTGATTGGTTTTTTGAAAATCGATATTCAAAAAAACGCCGCCCAAATCGAAAATGATATTTTTTATGCCTGAGAAATCTTTCATGTATGCGTACCCAAATAATGACAAAGGTACAAATA